>JBFFCW010000059.1:0-13970 GCA_041559695.1 Desulfobacterales bacterium | reverse complement strand
CTCTACCGCAATGGTTAAAATCAACGAGGACGGATCCGTTGATTGCTCAACGGCCTTAATGTGTCACGGCGGTGGAACCCTTGAGGCCGGAGCCAAAATCGTTGCCGAAGAACTGGGTGTGCCGCTGGACAACGTCGGCATATCGCCTTCGGACACCCGTTCGACCGGTTACGATGTGTGTACCCATGCGACCCGGGGCGTATATTGCGGCGGCGCCAGCCTGCAGAGAGCCGCCCAAAAAGCCAAACAACAGTTGTTTAAATTTGCCTCACGCTTAATTGAGGTGAATCCGGAGGCCCTGAGAATTTATCCCGAAGCGGGCAGCGGTCAGGGCATCATTTATTTACCGGGCACACTGGCGAAAAACATTTCCATTGGTGAAGTGGCCAAAATGGCTCAACTTAAAGGCTGGGGCACGATTCTCGGCGTGGTCAGCCATCGCCAGGTCAACTGCCCGCCGTGTTTTGTCACCAATTTTATTGAAGTCGAAGTCGATACGCTGACCGGTCGAATCCGGCTCACCAGAGCGGTTGCCGCTGTTGATGCCGGTACGGTGATCAACCCCGATCTTGCCGCCGGCCAGCTGGAAGGCGGACTTTGCCGCGGGGTCGGGCTGGCCTTGCTGGAAGACACCGATTACGACCCGCAAAGCGGTGAACTGACCTGCGGTGGATTTTTTACCGATTACAAGATGTTTAGCGCTCAAGATATGCCGCCGCTTGAAGATATCGCCACCTTTTTTGCCAACACCTATGAGCCTTCAGGCCCCTTCGGCGCCAAGGGAATCGGCGAGGCCGCCAACAACGCCACCGCAGGAGCAGTGGCCAATGCGGTCTACAACGCAGTGGGCATTCGCTTTAAAGCGGCGCCGATAACGCCTGAACGTGTCCTTGCGGCACTTAAACAGAAATCCCAAATTGAAGAAGACGATCATGGTAAACACGAAAATCCTGACACAGGAGTTTGATTACCACCGGCCGGCCAGCCTGGCAGAGGCATTTGAGTTGCTGGCCGAATACGGCGATGCTGCCAAAGTGATCGCCGGTGGGACCGATGTGGTGCCCCAGCTCAAATACGAAAAGATCGCTCCGAATCATTTGGTCGCCCTGATGAAAATTTCAGAGTTGAGCGATATCAATGAAGACAGCAACGGGCTGAACATCGGCGCATGCGCCCGGCTGCGCGACGCAAAGCAGGCCTGCGCCCGGGGCCCGGGGTATGCGGCCCTGCATGATGCCCTGCGTTCGATCGGTAAAGTTCAGGTCATGAACATGGGCACCCTGGGCGGAAACCTCTGCACCGCTTCTCCGGCCGCCGATTCGGTGCCGCCGCTGCTGGTTTTAAATGGGCGCGTTACCCTGGCAAATGCGGAGGGCAGCCGTACCCTGGAAATCGAGGATTTTATCACCGGCCCTTACGCTGCGGCGATGGCGGCCAACGAAATCATGACTGAAATCCACATTCCGCCGGGTCAGGAACATCAGGGCAGCGCCTTTTTGAAGATCGCTCGCGTGGCGGCGGATATTTCAAAATTGAGTTGCGCGGTGGCCGTGCAGCGTGATGCCGAGCGCTGCGTCTCATGCCGGATTGCCCTGGGAGCTGTTGCTCCGCTCCCCCTGCGCATTAAAGGGGCGGAAGAATTGTTGGGCGGAAAGAAAATGGATGCCACCCTGCTGGCTGAAGCTGCCGCAAGCGTTTCAGCTGGAATTCGGCCGATCAGCGATGTCCGCTCCACCGAGACCTACCGCCGGCAGGTGGCAGCGGTAATCTTTAAAGATGTTTTTGATATGGCCTGGCAGCGGGCCGGAGGAAAGAGCTGATGCAAAAGCAGCACATACAGATGAGAATCAATGGCGAGCCCTGTGAATTCTTGGTGGAGCCCAATACACTGCTGATGAATTTGTTGAGAAGCGAGATGGAGCTGACCGGTACCAAATACGGCTGCGGCACCGGCCAATGCGGCGGCTGTACGGTGCTCGTCAACGGGGAGCCGGTTCTGAGCTGCCTGACACTGGCCCTGGCGGTTGATGGTGCCGATATTCTGACCATTGAAGGGGTGGCTGCGCCGGATGGAACCCTTGATCCGATCCAGGAGGCATTTTTAGACACAGCCGCCATCCAATGCGGTTATTGTACGCCCGGAATGGTTCTGATGGCCAAAGATCTTCTCAATAAAAATCCTTCGCCATCGGAAGATCAAATTAGAGAACATATCAAGGGAAACCTCTGCCGCTGTACCGGTTACCATCGCATTGTGCAAGCGATCAAGAGTTGCAGTAAATAACCTTTAAATTAATTTTGTGTTTCAAAAATTAGGATGCTCAATTTTTGATGTGAGGTAAGCGATGACAACTACAGAATATATCAAGCCCGGCGATCTAAGTGACCTTCATTATATTATGGAAGAATATAAAGGGCGCGCGACGGTGATCGCCGGGGGCACCAATTTGATTCCTGAAATGAGAAATGGTGAAAAAGCGCCCGAACTTCTCATTGATATCAGCGATATGGCGGCGCTTTCTTTCATCCGTGAAAACAACGGCAGCATCGCCATCGGCGCGGCCACCACCATCGCCGAAATGGCCGCAAGCCCGATCCTGCTGGATAACAGCCCCATTCTGGCTTCTGCCGCCAAACAGCTGGGCAACCCCTTAACGCGCAACCGGGCGACGCTGGGCGGCAACCTTGCCAATGCTTCTCCATGTGCGGATACGGCGCCACCCCTTCTGGCGCTGGATGCATCGGTTGAAATTTTGAGCCCGGGCGGAAAAACGAGGCAGGTCCCGTTGAGTAAATTTTTCCACGGGTATAAGTTTACGGATCTCGGTAAGGGGGAAATTCTCACCGCTATCACCTTCCCCAAACCGAATGATTCCACAAAAGGCAGTCACACCAAAATTGGCCTGCGAAACGCCGCATCCATCTGTGTTGCCAGCATTGCCGTGGCACTGGACATGGATGGCAAGACCTGCCGCAAGGCCCGGGTCGCCGCCGGGTCGGTTGCCCCCATACCCGTGCGAGCCTACCGGGTGGAAAAGCTTCTGGAAGGCAAAGAAATTAATGCGGCGCTTTTAGACGAATGCATGACGGTCGTGAAAGCGGAAATATCACCGATCAGCGACATTCGGGGTTCGCTGGAATATCGGACCTATGTGACAGCGATGATTCTAAAACGAAATATAAAGCGTGCTCTCAAGCAGGAGATTTGAAGTATGAAAACCTATCCGGTCGAAATCAAAGTCAACGGAGAATGGCAAACGGCAGAAGTAACTGCGCGCGATACGCTGCTGGATCTCTTACGGGATCGTTTTGGCGCCTTCGAGGTAAAAAACGGTTGCGCTCAAGGCGATTGTGGCGCCTGCACGGTCATTCTGGACCATAAAGCGGTCAATGCCTGTCTGACGCTGGCCCTGCAGGCCAACGGCAAAAACGTAACAACCTTAAAAGGCGTCGGCACCCCGGATCATCCGCACCCGCTTCAGCAGAGTTTTGTCGAACACGGCGCCATTCAGTGCGGTTTCTGTACGCCGGGGATGGTGGTATCCGCAAAGGCGTTGCTCGATAACAATCCTGAACCGACCCGAAATGAAATCCGTGAGGGAATATCCGGGAATCTGTGCCGCTGCACCGGTTACAACAAAATCGTCGAAGCCATTGAGGATGCATCCCTGAAGCGCGAAGAATAAAATCGGAGAGAAGAAGATGCTTGATAAACTAAAGGAAAAACCAACGACCCGGCCGGATTACCGCATCATTGGAAAACCCGTTGCCCGGCATGATGCCTGGGGTAAAGTTTTTGCTGACACGAAATATGCCAATGACTATACATTGCCGGGCATGCTTTATGCCAAGGTATTGCGAAGCCAATATGCGGCGGCCAAGGTGCTGTCCATCGATACCCGTGAAGCCGTAAAATTAGCCGGCGTCGAAGCGGTCATGACAGCCAGAGACGTACCGCATAACGAGACGGTTACGCGATTCGGGCAAACCCATAAAGTGGGCGGATTTGAAGGTCTCTACCGCGTTCTGGCGGAAAAGAAGATTCGATTTCGCGGCGAAGCAATTGCCCTGGTGGCTGCCAAGAGCCTGGTGATCGCTGAAAGAGCGCTGGGTCTGATCAAGGTTGAATACGAACCTCTCGAAGGCGTTTTTGATCCGGTGGAGGCCATGAAGCCGGGTGCCTACCGGGTCGGCGAAGATGAAAGTAACGTTATCTGCAGCTATAAAGTCAGAAAAGGGGATATTGCAGAAGGTTTCGATCTGGCGGATGTTATCGTTGAAAACACCTACCGGGTTCCCATGGTGGATCATGCTTATCTGGAGCCGGAATCCGGCGTCGCCTGGCTGGATGATGACGGCGTTATTACGATTCGAGCTGCGACTCAGGTTATTGAGCACTTCCGCGGCATTGCCGATGTTCTGGGTCTGCCCCACAATAAGGTGAGGGTTATTGCCCCGATGGTGGGCGGCGGATTCGGCGGCAAAGAAGATATTACCGTGGAAACCTACATTGCCCTGCTGGCCTGGAAGACGGGCAAACCGGTATCCCTGACCTATACACGCGAAGAATCAATAATTGCCCACAGCAAGCGTCATCCATACGTCATGAAATACAAGACCGGAGCCACAAAAGATGGCAAACTGGTCGCCATGGAGGCTGAACTGATATCAGATGCCGGCGGTTATGTCTTTTTGAGCCCCTGGGTGCTCCTGTACTCCACCGTAAAGGCCACCGGTCCCTATGACATCACGCATGTGCGGGTCGATAGCCATGCCGTATTAACCAATAATACATTCAGCAGCGCCAACCGCGGCTTTGGTGCACCCCAGCCCTGTTTTGCTTATGAGAGCCAATTGGACGAGATCGCCAAGCAATTAAATCTATCGCCGCTGGAAATCCGCAAAAAAAATTATCTTCATACCGGAGATTCTCTGGCTACAGGCCGCGTGCTGGAGCACAGCGTTGAAACCGAGCAAACGGCTGAGAAAGCCATGGAAGCGCTGGGCGCGCCCTCCCCGCCAGGGTCTCCCCGTGAAAAAATTGGTCAGGGGATGGCATCGAGCATGATGAGCTACGGCAGAATGACCTTCCTGCATGATACCTCCAGATCTTATGTCAGCCTGGAGCTGGATGGAAGTGTTACCGTTAAATGCGGCGTTCAGGATATCGGCGGCGGACAGGCATCTTCACTGGCTCAAATAACGGCGGAAGTTCTGGGTGTGCCCCTGGAGGATGTCACCGTTTATATCGGGGATTCCGCACTAACGCCGCTGGCCGGAACCACCACGGCCACCCGGCAGCTCTATATGTCCGGTAATGCGACCTACAAAGCCGCCATGGCGGTACGCGACAATTTGTTCAGCAAAGCCGCTGATATTTTGGACACAGCGTCGGAAAACCTCGATATCAAAGACAGAAAAATATTTATTAGACCGGATAAAACGTCTGACCCGGACCGTGTTCTGGCATTAGATGACGTTGTCAAGGCTTGCGCCGCCGACGGCGTGCAGTTGTATAATGTGGCACAGTTTAATGCCCCGGCAAGAGAGCTGATCGATTTCCAAACCGGACAGGGACAGGTCTTTGCGGACTTCACCTTCGGCACCCATGCGATGGAGGTTGCGGTGGATGTGGATACCGGCAAAGTGAACGTACTCAAAATCATTGCCTGCTATGATGTGGGACAGGCGATCAACCCCCTGAGTGCCGAGGGGCAAATCGAAGGCGGCGCTTTATACGGTTTAGGGTATGGGATGGTCGAGGAAGTCATATTGGATAAAGGCAATACCCTGACCCCCTCGCTTGCTGAATATCTCATTCCGACCTCCGTAGACGCCCCCGATGTTAAAACCATTATGGTCGAATCCGGCGGAGGCGTCGGGCCGTTTGGCGCCAAGGGGCTGGGTGAGCCCTCGTGTGTTTCGGCGGCAGCGGCATTTGCCAATGCGGTGGCCGATGCCATTGGGGCTCGTATTTATGATCTACCGGTAACCGCTGAGAAAATTATTCGCGCACTGGGCAAGATCTAGCTTCGGGTCACACAAAAATGTTACAAAAGTCGTGTGGTATATTTTCGTTCAGTTGAGTTCTTTAAATAAAACAATGTCCATGGTGTCAGGTTTCGGGTGTCAGAAAAAAGATGACATGCTGCGGAATTTGATAATTTCCACATCATCAGGTTCGTAATCCTGCCACCTGCCACCTGTACTGTTGAAAGAAAGATGAATAAACTCGATCCGTATTTTATAAATGACCTGCGGGACATAACAGTAGAAAGATGAAAAAAAAGATCGGTATCATAACCATCGGGCAGTCACCGCGTACGGACGTCGTGCCGGAGATGACCGCTTTTTTCGGGGAAGGCGTCGAGGTGTTGGAGCGCGGGGCCCTGGACGGGTTAACCCTCGAGGAGGTTCGTGCGTACGAGCCCGACGCGGGCATGATTCATCTGTGTACCCGCATGCGCGACGGCAGCGAGGTGGTGATTGCCAAAGAAAAACTGCTGCCTAAAATTCAGGAAGCCATAGACGATCTCAACCGGAAGCAGGTTACGCTGATATTGCTGCTGTGCGTGGGCGAGTTTCCGCAATTTCGTTCAACCTGCCTGGTCGTCGAACCCCAGAAAATTGTGGATCATTGTATCCAAGGCCTGATCGGCGCCTCCCATCGCCTGGGCATCGTGATTCCGATCGCCGAGCAGGAGGACTGGGTGCGCGAAACCTTTTCAGAACTGACCACCTCCATCACGGTAACCGTTGCTTCGCCCTACGCCGGGCAAAATGAACTGCCTGCGTCGGCGGCAATTCTTAACGAGGCCGCCTGTGACTTGATCGTCATGTATTGCATGGGGTTTAACCGGCAATTGACCCGGCCCATCAGAGAAATCACCGCAAAGCCGGTGATTGTTTCCAGCGCCATCGTTGCCCGCACCATCGGAGAGCTGCTCGAATAAGGGAATTCACCATGACAACCAATACAAAGACCACCGCCATAAAGGGCGGAATTCTGGTCAGCGGCCGGGAGATGAAGCGTGCCGATGTTTTTTTGAGCGACGGCCGCATCGCGGGCGTCGAACCGGGCGGCAGCCAGAGAACGGCCGATACGGTGATCGATGCCGCCGGCAAATATGTTCTGCCCGGTATCATCGACGCTCACATTCACCCGGTGTATGCCGATCGCATCGATACGCTTTCTCGAGCAGCCGCTGCCGAGGGTATTACCACGGTGATCGCCTACGTCGGCGCCGTAAAAGCCTGGGGGCAATCCGGCGACCTGATGGGGGCGATTCAAGATTTTATCGAAGCGGCAGAAAAGACTTCGATGATTGACTTCGGCGTCCACTGCACACTGCTGCAAAACGATATAAAACAAGCGGCGGCGGTCATACCGCGACTGGTCGCAAAGGGTGTCGTTTCCTATAAGGCTTTCATGGCTTATGCCAAAAGAGGGATGAAGCTGGAAGACGATGAGCTTTTGCATTTAATGGAAGTCATTTCAGCCAACCGGTCTATATTGGCGGCCCATGCCGAAAACGGCGCTATTATCGATTACCTGGAGAATCAATTCGTCGCTGCCGGCAAGCAAGCACCCGAGCACTACGTTGCCACCCACCCCAATTTATCCGAAGCCGAAGCGATTTTCCGGTTGTTGACCCTTGCGAGCGTCACCCGATGTCCGATTTATCTCCCGCATATCAGCGCGCTGGAATCCCTGGATGTGGTCAGATGGTTCAAAAAGCGGGGCGATATTGAAATTCATACCGAGACCTGTCCGCATTACCTTACCCTTATCGAAGATGAGTTGAAATCCAAAGGTGCGCTGGCCAAAATGTCACCGCCCCTGAGAACCACCAAAGATATTGAAAAATTATGGCAGGCCTTGCAGGGGGGCCTTATCGATGTCATCGCTTCAGACACCGCTGGGCATACGCAAAGCGCTAATGAACCGCTCTGGGACAAGATATTCAGCGCGCCGTACGGGATACCGGGAATCGATACCCTGTTCAAAATCGTCTACAGTGAAGGGGTCAACCGGGGCCGCATTACACTTCCCCGCCTGGTCGAAGTTCTGAGTGAACAGCCCGCCAAAATTTTCGGCCTGTATCCTCGCAAAGGCCTAATTGCGGAAGGCTCGGATGCGGATGTCGTTGTATTGGATCCTGCGGTACCTTACACCATCTCTAAACAAAATCCGTTACTCAACGTCGACTACAGCATGTTTGCGGGTCGTACAGGTCTGGGAGCCCCCATTTTGGTCATGCAGCGCGGCCGGGTATTGATGCAGCAGGGTAATTTGCAGGCGCAAGCGGGACAGGGAAAATATCTTCATCGAACCAGACAGACCCGGAATCGGCGTCAATGACCGCCTGATGAATGTGGAAGGATCGCCAGGATGACCCGTCAATACGATATATTGCTAAAAAACGCGACGGTGGTGGATCCGGTCAATAGCAGAAATGCGGTGACGGACGTTGCCGTTGCTGATGGTAAGATTGCCGAGATCACCACGGAGATGGATCCTGAACGGGCCGGGGAATGGGTCGACCTCAGCGGTTTTTATCTCCTTCCCGGGATCATCGACCTGCATGTGCATGCATCCTCCTGGCTGGGGGGCAGGTACGGGCATAAAATGATGGCGCTGGCCGGCGTAACCACGGCCCTGGACATGTCCGGCCCGGTGGACAGTGTGGTGGATATCGCCAGAGATTACGGGGTGGGATTGAATCTGGCCTGCCTGCAGTATGTTCGTCCCGGTTATACCGTAAACACCACTCATCCGGATCGCTCAGAGATTGAAAAACTGCTTGACGAATCATTGGCCAGCGGCGCTATCGGGTTGAAGATCCTGGGGGGGCACTACCCCTTGACGCCGGAAGCCACGGCGCAGATCATCGAGACGGCTCATCGAAAAAATGCCTATCTCGCATTTCATGCCGGCACGCTCAACACGGAATCCGACATTGACGGGTTTCACGAAGCGCTTGCACTCACCCGGGGCACGCCCATCCATTTGGCGCATATCAATAGCTACTGCCGCGGCACGGTCAGGCCGTCTATGGCTGAAGCCGAAGAGGCAATTGAGGCCTTAAAACGGCATCGGCACATATGCTCGGAATCCTATCTGTCGCCGATGAACGGAACCAGCGCCAAATGCTCAAAAGGGGTTCCGGAAAGCCAGGTTACCGTCCGGTGCCTGATCGCCGGCGGTTATCCCGAGACCGAGAAGGGATTGGAGGCGGCCATCATCGCCGGCTGGGCTCAAATTAACATGGAATCCGGCGGCAGCATCGTTCTGGCTTCGGGGGAAAAAGCGCTAAAATGGTGGCGGAAGCATGCAACGGATACGACCGTGAGTTTCCGTGTAAATCCCGAAATCCCCAAGCTCCGCCTGGCTTCGGCCAAAAATGATTCGGGCGAGTTTGTGGTTGATTGCATCAGCACCGATGGCGGGGGGATTCCGCGAAACGTCACGGTCGAAATGGGCCTGTCCCTGGTGAAGCTTCAAGTTTTGAGCATGGCGGAGTTTGTGATTAAAACCAGCCGAAATCCCGCAGAAATTCTCGGTCTCAAAAATAAAGGCCACCTGAGCATCGGGGCGGATGCCGACATTTCGATTTTAGACCTGACATCCCAGAAAGCGGTGATGAGTTTATCCAACGGTACGGTTATTATGCGGGAAGGGCAGGTATGCGGTCAAGGCTGCCGCATGATCACAACCCCGGCCGGGGAGGCGCGTATCCGGGCGCAAGGGCTGAAAACCTGCGTTGTGGATCCTGAGAAGACGGCCTTTTACAGAATATAGAGGATATTCAATGAGCAGATTTTTAATGATCGATATCGGCGCCGGAACCATGGATATTCTGGTTTACGATACCCAGACGGATTTGCATTACAAAGCGGTGGTCAAATCACCGGTGCGCTATATAGCCGAAAAGGCGGCCGCCGTTCCCGGAAACCTTTTGGTTGTGGGCAGCGAGATGGGCGGCGGGCCGATTACCCGGGTTTTGTTAGAGCGAATCAAAGCGGCCCAAGTCGTGATGTCGCGCTCCGCCTCGGCAACCCTCAATCACGATGTGGAAAAAATAAGATCCTGGGGCATAAAAGTGGTCGAAGATGACCGGGCCGATCACCTGCGCGACAATCAAGATTACGCCGTCATCACGTTAGGCGATCTTGAACTGCCGCGAATCGAGCAGATCGTTAAAAGCTTCGGAGTACCCTATGCGTTTGATGCGGTTGCCATCTGTGCCCAGGATCATGGGGTACCGCCACCGGGGATGTCTCATCTGGATTTTCGCCACAATATGTTCGCGGCGCGCCTGACCCAACAACCCTATCCGCATAAGCTGCTCTATCCATCCGATCAGGTGCCCGGCACGATGAATCGCTTAAAATCGATTGCCGGCAGTGCCGGACAACTGCCGGCGGCTGAGGTTTATGTCATGGACAGCGGCATGGCAGCCATTCTCGGAGCTTCGCTGGATGGTAAGTGCCGTCAAAAGAAGCGATTTTTAGTGCTGGATATCGCCACCTCCCACACGGTCGGTGCGGCTTTGGCCGGCGAAGAAATTGCGGGCTTTTTTGAATATCACACCCAGGATATTACGCTTGAGAAGCTGGAAGATCTTTTGCGTGATCTGGCGGACGGAAAATTAAGTCACCAGCAGATCCTTTGCGAAGGCGGCCATGGTGCCTTCTTCCGCCAGGCCGTTGGATTCAGCGCCATCGAAACCATTGTCGCAACGGGCCCCAAGCGTAAATTGCTTGCTGAATCCAAGCTGCCGATTGAATTCGGTGCCCCCTGGGGCGACAATATGATGACCGGCACCGTCGGCCTGCTGGAAGCGCTGAGGCGGCACAAAGGGCTTGAGCCGATCACCTATTTATAAAAGAGCGAAAACAAGGGAATGGGAGTAAAAGAAAATGCATTACGGCTCGGTCGGCAAGAATCTGGAGATCAACTTGTCCACAGGGAAAATTCACCAGACAGCGGTCGATACGGCTATCAGGGAAATGTATCTCGGCGGGCGAGGAACCAACACCAAATTATTCTGGGATCGGGTTCCGCCGGAGACAGATCCTTTTTCCTCCGGCAATCTCATGATATTCGGTGTCGGCGTCCTTACCGGCACCCCCGCGCCGGGCGCGAATCGCACGATACTCACCACTCTTTCTCCCCAGACGAATCTTCAAACCTATTCGAGTTTGGGAGGATTCTGGGGAGCGGCGTTAAAATACGCCGGGTACGACAACCTTATCATCTCGGGAAAGTCTTCAAAACCCGTGTACCTCTGGATTAACGATGACAAAGCAGAGATCCGTGACGCCGATCATCTCTGGGGGAAAGATGTCAGGGAAACCTATAAAATCATTCGGGACGAGCTGAAGCAGAACGGCGTTCAAGTTCTGAGTATCGGCCAGGCAGGGGAAAACCGGGTCCTCGCGGCAACAATCGAACATGGCTCCGGCACCGGTGCGAGTCGAGCCGGTGTGGGCGCCGTTATGGGAGACAAGAAACTAAAAGCCATTGCCGTCTGCGGGACAAAAGATATCCATATTGCCCGGCCCACTGAGTTTCATGAACTGTGTGAACATATCCTCACAAAGACGGACGGGATAAAGGCGTATTTTGACAGAATCTCTTATGAAACCCATGAATGGTTCATGAACAACTGGGCCTGGGGCAATTTGGGTCAGCGGCGCCCGTTCGACAATGCGGGCAAGTATCATGAGGATTTCGTAAAAAAATTCAGTGCGCGAACAACAGGCTGTTACAATTGTGCCCTCGCCTGCAAGGTGAACATTTTACTTCCTGAAGGCGAATATTGTTCCGTGAAATGCCAGTCGTGGTTTTCGTTCATGTTTGCCGTGAAGACACCTGATCTTCTTTTCAATGCGAGATGTACCAACCTGTGTGAGAAATACGGATTAGACACGCTTTCAACCGCATGCAACATTGCGTTTGCAATAGACCTTTTTGAAAGAGGCATTTTGACCAAAGCGGATACCCAGGGGGAAGATCTGGAATGGGAAAACCAGGATCTGGCGTTTTCGCTTATCGGCAAGATAGCCAGGAGAGAAGGAATCGGAGATATCCTGGCCGATGGCGTGTATGAAGCCGCCAGACAGATCGGGAGGGGCGCGATAAAACACGCCTACCACATCAAGAAACTGGAAATGATCGCGTTTCAGCCTTCCAATCCGTATCGTGCCCTTCGGACGGCCGTTACGGACAGACTGGATATGACCAGAGCCGAAAGTAGTGCCGTGTTATGGGCAATGGAGAATACGCCGAAATGGAAGCATGAATATGTAAAGGCAGGTTACTTCCACTATCCGAAAGAGTTTGAAAAGCCGTTTGTTGAGGCGTATGTGGGCCTGGGTCGGGACTACGAAAAGATCGTCCCGTTCACGTCCCGCGACGTGGACACGAACGCGATCGCGGATTCGTCCGGCGTTTGCATCTTTTGGACGGGCTTCTGGCTTTACCCTCCCATCAGCGTGGAGGATCAGGTCAATCTTCTCTCTTATGCTACCGGCATGGACCTTGATGAAGCCAAAGCAATAATGATTGCCAAAAGAATAAATGCGCTTACCCGGGCCTACAATGTAAGAAGAGGCATACGTCGCAAAGATGACATCAAGATCCCGCAGAGATTCTTTCGTGAAACGCCGGCGCCGCCGGACATCAAACTCGACCATAAAAAGTTTAATACAATGATTTCAAGCTACTATAAATTAAGGGGCTGGAACTATAAGGGAATCCCGGGGAGGAAAGAATTGGAGAGGCTGGATCTCCATGATGTCTGGCAAGACCTTGAACAGCGCGGATGCTATAAGTAAATTAAATAACACATGAAAAAAATTGCCGGGATATTTTTCAAATGAAAAGGTCACCGTGTTTATTTAGAAGGTTTAATGAACAAATCATAACTGACAGAGATCTTTATTTAGGATTGACTAAATCCCATCGCTTTGGTTATAAATGCTGATAAACTATTTTTGATTCTACCGTTGCACCTGATCCGAAGCGGTTCTCCGATTGCAGCGTCTAATCCTGCATCTCATCTGATTTCTGGGCTCTTTCGAGTACTCCACATCCTGAGTTGATCTGTTTGAAACCTTAAAAAGGGGGGACAGTTATGAAAACCAAAATTCTTGCAATCCTGATCGGCGCATTCATATCGATAGTTTGCGGCATTGCGGGGGCTCAGACCGAGATCAAGGTGGGTATCGCCGGGCCTTTGTCCGGCAGCGCGCTCAATACCGGCGAACAGCAGGAAGCCGGCGCTCAAAAGGCGATCGTCCATCTGAATGAGAAAGGCGGCGTCCTTGGCAAGAAGATTGTCGCCATTTCAGTGGACGATGCCTGTGAGGTGCGACAGGCCAAGGCGGTGGCGCGGCAACTGGTGAGCGAGGGCGTTGTTTTCGTCCTCGGGCATGTGTGTTCCGGCTGTTCCCTTGCTGCCAACAAGATCTATGAAGAGGCCGGGATCATCATGATTTCACCGGCTTCGACCAATCCCAAGGTCACCGATGAAGGGGGTCCCAATGTATTCCGGACGATTGGCCGAGACGACCAGCAAGGCACGCTCGCCGGCAACTACCTGGCCGACAATTTCAGCAACAGTAACATTGCGATCATCCACGACGGTGAAGCCTATGGCAAAGGCCTGGCAGAGTATACAAAAAGCCAGCTGAACAAACGCGGTGTTACCGAGGCTCTGTTGGATAGATACACCAGGGACAAAAAGGACTACAAGCCGCTTGTAAACAAGCTCGTCAATAAAAAAATAGATGTTCTCTACGTCGGCGGCTACATGGATGATATTGCCATTATTATTCGTCAGGCCAAAAAGGAGCTGCCCAATATTCGTCTGTTTACCGGTGACTCGCTGGTAGATGTCCGGTTCCTGTTTGTCGCGGGCGAGGCCGGCGAAGGCGCTTACTTTACCTTTGGCCCGGATATG
>JBFFCW010000058.1:0-14241 GCA_041559695.1 Desulfobacterales bacterium | reverse complement strand
TTGACGTGTTGCAGCTTTTCATACCCCGCATCATCAAGTGGACGGTTGACGGGCTGACCGCTTTGCAAATCGATCTGAGGCAACTATTGATATATGCGATCTACATGGCGGTCATCGCCGTATTGATTAGCGCGTTTCGCTATGTCTGGCGGCGCTGTCTGCTGGGAACCTCCCGTCGTGTTGAGGAGGGCTTGCGAAACCGCCTGTTTGCCCATATCCAGACCCTGTCGGCGTCTTATTTTGATCGCACCCAAACCGGAGATTTAATGGCCCACGCCACCAATGACATCCAGCAGGTCAGAATGGCAACCGGAATGGGGATGGTGGCCTTGAACGATGCCATCGTATTGGGTGCCGCCGCCATCGGGTTTATGCTCTATATCAATGTGACCCTGACGCTTTTTGTATTGATCCCCATGCCGCTGATTACCATCTCTACCCGTTTTTTCAGCAAGAAGATGCACCATCGCTACCAAAGCGTTCAGGCCACGTTTTCAAATTTGACTGAAGTCATCCGGGAGCGTTTTGCCGGAATTCGCATTATTAAAGCCCATAACCGCAATGCACGTGAGACGGCACGGGTGCAATCCGTTTCAAAAGAATATGTTAAAGAAAACCTGGGCCTGGTAAAAATTGTCGGCGTTTTCTTTCCCATGATGTTGCTGTTTACCAATTTAAGTCTTGCAATCGTGCTCTATCTGGGTGGGCGCCAAACCATTGCCATGACCATTACACCGGGGGACTTTGTGGCTTTTATCAGTTATCTGGGATTATTGACCTGGCCGATGATGGCTTTGGGTTGGGTAACCAATCTGATTCAACGCGGACGGGCTTCGCTGGATCGGATTAATCGGATCTTGGAAACACCTCCTGAAGTCAAAAACCAGCACCCCGCGTTTGGGCTGAGGCACCTTCAAGGCCGGATTGAATTTAGGGAAGTTGACTTCGCTTACAACCCTGATGGTAACGGTAACAGCAGCAGGACGGCGCTTTCAGGTATCCGTCTGGCGGTGGAGCCGGGAAAAGTCCTGGGCATCGTCGGCCCTCCAGGCAGCGGCAAAACAACGCTTTTGAGCCTAATCCCCAGGCTATACGACGTGTCACAGGGCGGCATCTTTATTGATGGCAACGATATTCGTTCATTGAAAATTGACAATTTAAGATCGCATATTGCCTTCATGCCCCAGGAACCCTTCCTGTTTGCGGGCACCATCCGGCAAAACATTGCTTTCGATAACCCGATGATCAAAGAAAACCAGCTGGAAGAGATCTCTCAAAAAGCAATACTTGACGATACTATCCGCGCCTTTCCGAACGGTTTTGACACCATTGTCGGTGAAAAAGGGATTATCCTTTCCGGCGGTCAAAAGCAGCGCATCGCTTTAGCCCGCTGCCTGCTCAAGGAGACCGGTATCCTCATTCTGGATGACCCCACCAGTCAGGTGGATCTGGAAACGGGAACCGCCATGATCGATACCATCAAATCCATGATTGGCCAAAAAACGATCATCATTGTATCCCATCGTATTTCCGCTGTGAGCTTTGCAGACCAGATTATCGCCCTGGAACAGGGCAAAATGATTGAACAGGGCACGCACCGGGATTTGATCGCAACCCGACGCTATTATGCCAAAGCATTTCAACTTCAAGAATATGAGGCAGGTGTAAATGCATCCTGATTATGGATATTTTGAGGAAGCTCAGCTGGGCAAACCCTATGATGTCAAGCTGTTAAAGCGTCTTTTGCCGTTTATCCAGCCATATAAATTGTTAATATTATGGTCGATTTTGTTGGTAATCGGTATCACTGCGCTGGATCTTGCGCTGCCCTATGTAACCAAGGTGGCAATTGACCGCTATATCGTTCCGCCAACAGCCGATGCGGCCGGAGCGCTTACCCGCAGCGATGGAACCCGCAGCCGATACCTTAAAGCGGATCTGAAAAACCCCCGACAGCGCGAGGTTGCCCAAAAATACAGCGATTTGTTTCGAATTGAAGGCCAAACCGCTCTTATTTCATTTGATGAACTGGCGCGCCTTGAAAAATCCGATCTGAAAATATTGCGCCAGAAGGATTTTGGCGGCCTGGCAAAAATGGCGGCGATTTTTTTGGCAATCGTCTTTTTTAATTTCATTCTCAATTTTACCCAAAAAATGATTATGGAATACAGCGGGCTCATGATCATGCACGATTTGAGGATGAAGCTTTTTATTCATATTCAACATCTGGCCATTGAATTTTTTACCCGCAACCCGGTCGGCCGGCTGGTGACCCGGGTGACAAATGATGTCCAAAATATGCATGAATTATTTACCTCGGTCATTTCCCTGGTTTTCAAGGACTGTTTCCTGCTGGTGGGAATTGCCTCCGTCATGCTGGTTCTCAACTGGAAGCTTGCCCTGGTCTCCTTTACCGTCCTGCCGATTGTAATTTTTGCTTCCGCTAAATTTTCTGTAAAGGCCCGGGATGTTTTCCGAACCCTGAGAATAAAAATCGCCGAAATTAACACCCGCTTTTCCGAAACCATCGAAGGCATCCGGGTTATTCAACTGCTGGGCCAGGAAGCGAAAAATTATCAAAAGTTCAATCAGCTTAACCACGAAAATTATTTAGTCGGCATGCGGCAGATTCACGTTCTGGCCGTATTTATGCCCATCATCGAGCTCTTGGGGGTCACCGCCGCTGCCCTGGTGATCTTCTACGGCGGCAGCCGGGTGTTAAATGACACCCTCAGTCTGGGAACCCTGGTGGCATTCATCTCCTATATCCGGATGTTCTTCAGACCGATAAGAGATCTGGCGGAAAAATACAATATTCTGCAAAATGCCATGTCCTCGGCCGAAAGAATATTGTTGATTCTGGATACCGAAAATACGTTAGCCAAAACCCGCCTTCAGATCAGCCCGCCGGCTTTGGGCCGTATTCGAGAAATCCGGCTGGAAGACGTTTCTTTCAGTTATATCGGTGATGAAAAGGTGCTTAAAAACATAACCCTGCAGATTAATGCCGGGGAAACCATAGCGGTCGTGGGCCCTACCGGGGCCGGCAAAACTTCTCTGGTTAACCTGATGCCGAGGTTTTATGACCCGACATCGGGTCGCATCCTGATCAACGACATCGACATTAGAAAATTAGACAGCGCTGTATTTCGCGATAAGATGGCGCTGGTAATGCAGGAGCCGTTTCTGTTTTCCGGTACCATCCGGCAAAACATATTCGAAAAGACGGGGCATACGACGGAAGAAGCGGTACAGGAAATCATAGACGCCGCAAACTGCCGAACCCTGATTCAACGATTACCCGACGGTCTGGAAACGGTTCTAACCGGGGGGGGCACATCCATCTCCAGCGGAGAACGGCAGCTGATTTCCATTGCCCGGGCATTTGCCAGAAATCCCCAGTTGATTTTATTTGATGAAGCCACCTCCTATATCGACTCACAGACCGAACAGTGGATCCAACAGGCCCTGGAGAAACTAATGAAAAACAGAACTGCGTTGATCATCGCCCATCGGCTATCGACGGTTCGCCACGTCGATCGCATCATCGTCCTCAACCGGGGCCGCATCATCGAAACCGGCAGCCATGCCGAATTGATGGACCAACAAGGATTCTACTATCGCCTCAGCCAGTTTCAGAAATAAGATAAGAGAAGGTGCCGGCGTAAGGGTGTCAGGTGTACGCATACAGCTGACAGATTGCGGAATCTTATAATTCTCAACGCCATCAGGTTCGTAGTCCTGACACCAGACACCTGAAACCTGCCCTAATAAATCTCTTGCCAAACGCACAGGCAGATGTTAAACGCATGGTGTTTTTTTAAAACACGGTGTTAAACGGATTACAGCCAAATGAATCACAACAGATTCTACCCCACGATTTCTCTAACAGATCGATAAAAAAGGAAAGGAGGATTTGATAGATGGCTTATGATGCAGTAAAAATGGCAGACTGGCAGATTTCTGAGGCGGCAGAAAAAAACATGCCGACGCCGGAAGAATGGCAGGAAAAACTGGGTCTGGAAAAAGATGAAATTCTTCCCATGGGCAGACTGGCGAAACTCGATTTTCTTAAAATCATCGACCGGCTCAAAGACAAACCGGACGGCAAATACATCGAGGTGACCGCCATCACGCCGACACCGCTGGGAGAAGGCAAAAGCACCACGTCTTGCGGTTTGATGGAAGGTCTCGGCAAACGGGGCAAGAACGTGGGTGGCGCGCTGCGCCAGCCCTCCGGCGGCCCCACCATGAACGTCAAGGGAACCGCTGCCGGCGGCGGCAACTCGCTGCTGATTCCGATGACCGAATTCTCATTGGGTCTGACCGGCGACATCAATGACATCATGAATGCCCACAACCTGGCCATGGTGGCGTTGACCTCGCGCATGCAGCATGAGCGCAACTACACCGATGAACAGCTGGATCGCTTGACCGGCATGCCGCGTCTGAATATCGATCCCACCCGCATTGAGATGGGCTGGATCATTGACTTTTGCGCCCAGGCGCTGCGCAACATCATTATCGGTATCGGCGGCCGTATGGACGGCTTTACGATGCAGTCCAAGTTCGGCATCGCGGTGGGCTCAGAGTGTATGGCCATTCTGTCGGTTATTCGCGATCTGGCCGATCTGAAGGAACGGCTCAATAACATCACGGTGGCATTCGATAAGAGCGGCAAGCCCGTCACGACGGGCGACCTCGAAGTCGGCAACGCCATGACCGCTTTTATGCGCAACACCATCAACCCCACCATGATGTGCACCGCCGAATACAACCCCTGCATGGTGCATGCGGGACCGTTCGCCAACATCGCTGTCGGCCAGTCCTCCATTATTGCCGACCGTGTTGGGTTGAAACTCTTCGACTATCATGTCACCGAATCCGGCTTCGGCGCTGATATCGGCTTTGAAAAATTCTGGAACGTCAAATCCCGCTTCAGTGGATTGAAACCGCATGTATCGGTTCTGACCACCACCATCCGCGCGCTGAAAAGCCACGGTGGCGGGCCCAAGGTAACACCGGGCATCGCCATGCCGGATGAGTACACCAAAGAGAACCTGGAAATGGTTGAAAAAGGCTGCGTGAATATGGTGCATCACATCAACACCATCCGCAAGGCCGGCATCAACCCGGTGGTTTGCATCAACCGGTTCTACACCGATACGGATGCGGAATGTAAGATTGTCCGCAAGGCCGCCGAGGCGGCCGGTGCCCGCTGCGCCGAGTCGAAACACTGGGAAATGGGCGGTGACGGTGCCCTAGAATTTGCCGATGCCGTCGTCGAGGCCTGCGAGGAGGAAAACGACTTCAAATTCCTCTATCCGCTGGAGATGAAACTGCGCGACCGGGTCGACCTGATCGCCAAAGAAGTCTACGGTGCTGACGGCGTTGCCTGGACCCCGGAAGCCGAGGCCAAGGCCAAAATGCTCGAGGCCGATCCCAAGTACGCCGACTTTGCAACCATGATGGTCAAAACCCATCTCAGCCTGAGCCACGACCCGACGATCAAGGGTGCGCCCAAAGGCTGGACGCTGCCCGTTCGGGACGTGCTGATCTATTCCGGTGCGAAGTTTCTGTGTCCCTGCGCCGGCACCATCAGCCTGATGCCCGGAACCGGCTCCAACCCGGCATTTAGGCGGGTGGATGTCGACAGCAAGACCGGCCAGGTGACCGGATTGTTCTAAATCGGGTAATGCAATTATAAAAAGCAATGGGGCCTGGATACATTTTCCAGGCCCCATTTTTATTCCTTTTTAATAGAATGGTTTCGGGTGTCAGGTCTCAGGTGTCAGCAAACAGATGACAGATTGCGGAATCCGTTAATTCTCAAGGTCATCAGGCTCGTCATCCTGACACCTGAACACTGACACCTGGCACCGACTTGTTACTGGAACCTCAACACTGAAACCATTCCATAAGATACAAAAATGCGCGTCCTGCTCATAAACCCATATTACCCCATTTCCGAAACTCCCTCCCCGCCGCTGGGGCTGGCTTATCTGGCCGCGGCCCTGGTAAAGGACGGCGTTGAGGTGAAAATTCTGGATTATGTCGTTTATCCGTATCGGCGCGATGCGCTTGAATCTGTTTTGAAGGAATTTAAACCCCAGGTTGCCGGCGCCACCGCGGTAAGCATGACCTTTGATCATGCCAGGCGGGTTCTCAGCGATGTAAAGACCATCGATCCTGAAATTTTGACGGTGATGGGAGGACCGCATGTCTCATTTTGCGCACAAGAAACCCTGGAAGCCTTCAGCGAGCTGGACGCGGTTGTTATCGGTGAAGGGGAAGAAACGCTGGTTGAACTCTTGCGTGCGGTTGAATGCGCCCGCAATTTCGATGCGGTCGGCGGCATCGTCTATCGGTCGGGTTCGAAAATTATGACCACGGCAAAGCGCAATTGGATCAAAGACCTGGATGCCCTGCCATTTCCCGCCAGGCGCCTCCTGCCCCTGGGCAGATACCGGACGCTGGGGATGCCCATCAGCATGACCACCAGCCGGGGATGCCCCTATAAGTGCATTTTTTGTGTCGGTCGCAAGATGGTCGGCGCAAAGGTCCGTTACCACAGTGCCGAGCGCGTCGCCGACGAACTGCAATATCTGGCAGATCTAAAATTTCATCAAATCAACATTGCCGATGATCTTTTCACCGCCAATCAAAATCACTGCCTGGCGATCTGCGAAGAAATCTTGCAGAGAAATTTAGAAATCAATTGGACCTCATTTGCCCGGGTCGACAAGATTTCAGAAAAGCTTTTATCAAGGATGAAAGCCGCCGGGTGCACGGCCGTCAGTTTTGGAATCGAATCGGCAAATCCGGCTATCTTAAAAACGATCAAAAAAGGAATCACCGTTGAGCAGATTCGAAATGCAATCCGCAT
Source organism: Desulfobacterales bacterium (assembly GCA_041559695.1). Lineage (GTDB taxonomy): Bacteria > Desulfobacterota > Desulfobacteria > Desulfobacterales > JAHEIW01 > JAHEIW01. Next base: position 7,355 of record JBFFCW010000058.1, on the reverse strand, counting down.
ATGCCGGCGGGTGGGGATCAGCCCGTATGCTTCCTTTATTCTGGGACTTCCGGGGGAGACGCCGCAAACGATTAAAGAAACGAAAGCGTTTGCCACAAATTTGCAGCAAGAAGGCCTGGCATACGGATTCCACATTTTAGCGCCTTTCCCCGGGACCGAGGTTCGTGAACAAAGCAACCATTTGGGAATTCGGATTTTAACGGATGATTGGTCAAGATATGATGCCAACCGGGCAGTCATCGAGACCGCAACGGTAAACCACAGAATGCTGGACGACGTCGTGGTTGACTGGGAAGATCAGTATGATCAATACCTGGGACATATCCATAAAAATATCCAGAACGGAAGCGCCAGTGCCGATGAGATCAGCCAGCTTCAGAACCTCGAAAACACCGTGACGCTTTATGACTTGATGATGCAAAATCACATTGAAGACTGCGGATCGCTGTTTGGCGGGAGTTCGGAAATCAGCAAAGAAAAGGGCCTTGAGGTACTCATCGATCGCATAACACGCTCCAGTGATATGGACCCCCACAGGCTTAAAGTCACACTGCAGCAGGTGGTTGAGAATGGGAACTTAAAATTAAACCATAAGGATGACACGCTCAGGTGGGAATGGGATAGTTTTCTGTTACCTCAAAAACATACCGGTGCCTGAAATGACTAATCCGCCAAAATAGCAGGCGGACAAGAGTGAGCTAAAGTGCCTGAAGTTTTGATGTCGCTGTGCTCCATCTTTTTTAAAAAATGGATTTAAAATGATAGTATTCATCAACTTTCGTCACTTTAGATCACTTTTAACTTTAGTCACTTTCTTTTATTAGATGACGTTTTGAAGTCACATCTACTGCATATCCCATAGATCCGAAAGCTTTTCAAGCTCTTGTAATGTCTGCTGCACCATCGCTTCGAGGTGACTGGCCTTTAAACCGAGGCGGTCGACCACCGGACCCAATGGTTCGATATCAATCCCCTCTCCGACTTTTGCGAAACCCGTCATCAAACCCAGCGAGTTGGCAACATGCACAATATCGCTCAGGATACAGGAATTCTCACAGGATTCGGGATCATGGTGCCATTGAACGGCATTAACCAGCTCGGCTGGGAAAGACCATTTGTGCAATATTTGACCTCCCACTTCAGCATGATTGGTTCCCAGCACCATGGATTCGGCGACGTCAAAGGCAATTCCTTTTGTCACCATGGCTTCGATTTGCGCTAAATCTTTTTTCACGAAGCTGCCAAGTATCAGTTTGCCAACATCATGCAACAGGGCCGCTGTGAAAACTTCATCGGCATCAGATATGTTCAAGGCCTGTACCAATATTTCTGCCGCCACGGAAACCGCTATAGAATGCCGCCATAATTCCCCGCTGCGCAGATCATATCCGGGGATGGCTTTTTTCATTAACCCGCTCATACAGATGATCGTCACCACCTGCATCAAGCGCTTCCAGCCCAACAGGATGACGGCCTGTTTAATCGAACTGACTTTGGTGGGGATGCCAAAATAGGCGGAATTGGTCAGTTTCAGGATGTTGGCGGTAAGCCCCGGATCATATTTTACAATATTTTCTACTTCAGACGGCGTTGCATCCGGGTTGTCAAGGAGTGGCAGTAAATTTGCTGCCGTCGCCGGCATGCCCGGAAACGCTTCGACTTCAAGCGTAAAGGTGTATAGTTTTCGGTTGTTCACAGGATCTCCTTTCCCAGGGTGGCGTCAAATCAAAACGCAACTGTATAAAACTGATATCGGTCTGTGGGTCAAAAACTTGAGGAAATTTGGAGGACGGGGCCTTTTGGAGGATTCGAGTTTCAGTGTTCAGAATTACGAATCCACCACAGGTTTCAAAATAGATTAGAAACCTGTTTTTTATCGGACTTTACCCGGCGTCTAATTTAGACGGGCCAACCGCAAATTTTGTCTAAAAGTTACCGGCTGACTTGCATTTTTAAAAAATAGCAACGATAAAATATAAGGGATATACACGTTGCTTAGATGTTTAGGATAGGACGGGGAGACATACAAGATATCTTTATTTTTGAAAGGGTATATTTATTACTGATATCAGCAGAAATCTGCAGCATAGTGTCAAGGGGGCGATATACAATATATTGTGTCTTCCATAGCTTAAGCTTCAGGCAATTCGGCCAAAATTTCTCTTACCTTTTCTGGCTCAATTAGTGTCCCCAGCCGTTCGAAGATTTCCAGGGCCATCGTCAGATACTCCCGGGCCCGCGCGTTTTTACCTTGCTTCTTGTGGAGCCGTCCATAGCCGGCGTAAGCCATAGCCAATTCGTTCTCGGCCTTGATCTCTTGAAAAATGGCAATGCTTTTCTCGTAGTGGGGTGCCGCCTGTGTCGGGCTGGTTTTCAGGACGCTCTCGCCTAAAAGGCGGTGAGCGAAACCAGCATAATACCTCACCCCACATCGCTCTGCCATTCCCAGGCCTTCTTCGAGCGTCTGCCTCGCTTTGTTGTCCTCCCCGGCCATCCAGTATCCTTCGCCTAAAAAGCACGCGAGAGGAATTTCACTATTAATGAACCGCCCAGCTCGAAAAATGGGCAACACAGCAGTGAGAAGCTCAATTCCCCTATTTAGCTCTCCGGATCGGCACCAAATCCATCCAAGACTTCTCTGTGCCCATGCTTTGTCCCCAGGAGTTAGCGATTTCTCAACCGCCAGCTTACCATATTCGACCGCCCGAGCGAGGTCGCCTTTCAAGGTATAGGCTATCGACAAGTTCCAGGTGACAAAAGAGATCATGCTATTGTCTGAATGCTTTTGGGCAACGGTTAGCGCCTTTTGAGCTTCTTCCACCGCCTCATCCCAGCGACCGAGGCATGCGTAAGCTCTTGAGGCTCCGGATAGCGCATAAGTATGAACACGAAGGTTAAACTGATGCTCCATCGTGCGAAGGACATCTTCTTTTAAGGAGAGAACTCGCTCGAAATCACCCCTATCTAAATGGCAATATTCCCAGTACACATATGCATACCCGGCGTCTTCAATGTTTCTCGCTACCTGGAAGAGTTTAGCCGCTTTGCCTAAGCTGTGGATGGCCTGATCATATTTGCCGAACGAATACTCACATTGCCCCAAGCGGCCATATAAGGCCCCCAATAGTTCTGGATTCCCTAACTCCCTGGCCGTGGGCTCGTAACGGGTCAAAAGGTCACAATACTGTGGCATCTTAAGGAGCAACATGAACACCTCCCCCTGGCTTACCAGCAGAGAGATTCGCCGCTGTCGGTTCTCCTTGGTCTCAGGCAGGGTATCGAGAAGTGCCATAGCCTCATCAAAATAGGCCTCGGCCTCTTCCATAGCATCAAGCTTGGCTGCCTTCTGGTTTGCCAGATCCAAATACGCCACGGCCTTTTCCTTGTTATCACTTAGCGTATAGTGGTAAGCCAGCAGTTCGTAGTATTCTTCCAGGCGCTCCGGGTAAAGCTCTTCGATGGCATTTCCTATCTTTTCATGAATTTCTTTTCTTCTTTTGACAAGTAAGCTGTTGTATGCGACTTCTTGCGTAAGGGCATGTTTAAAGATGTATTCCAGCTCCGGGAAAAGGCTCTTTTCATAGATGAGCTCCAGCCCCTGCAGGTTGACCAAAGAGGATTTGAGCTCTTCTCGCATCTCCGTTATGGCCTGCAGGATGCGATAGGCAAATTCTCTACCGATCACCGAGGCTACCTGCAAAATCCGTTTGAGATTCTCTTCTATCCGATCGATCCGGGCTGCAATTATCCCTTGGATCGTATCCGGCACCTTTATCTCTGATGTTTTTGTGGCTAACACATATTGAAAGTCCTTTTTTTGAATGGAACCGTTTTCCATCAGGCTGTGGGTCAGCTCTTCAACGAAAAGCGGGTTGCCGCCGGCCCGCTTATGGATCAGCTCCTTAAGTTCAGGCACCACCTCTCCACCCTCAAGAATGTTTTGCACCAGCTGGGCACTGCTCTTTGTGCCGAGTTGAACCACACCGATTTTGCTGTAAAAGGATTTGTTGCCCCATTGGTGGGTGTATTCGGGCCGGTAAAGTAGAATCAGCAAGATGCGTGTTCCGGCCAACCAATCGATCAGATAGTTTAAAAACTCCTCTGATAATCTGTCGATCCAGTGCAGGTCCTCCACCGCAAAAACAACGGGCTTGTTTTCACTTTCGCAAACAACCAGATCCCGAATGGCCTCAAAAGTTCTTATTTTTTTTGCCGCCGGCTCAAGCTGCAGGTAGATGTCATCTTCGACCTTTCCAGACAACATTTCCTGGAAGGGTGACAGGACACTCTTAAGCCTTTCGTCAAAATGGGAAATCTTGTCCGCCATCTTTTTTTTGATGACAGGCTCCTGATCTTCTTTTTTGATCTCAAAGTATGATTTTAAAATGTCATGTATGGGCAAGTAGGCCATGCAGCCCCCGTAGTGCAGGCAGCGGCCTTCCAGATAAGTATATTCCTCGTTAGCGAGCTTATTTCTTAGCTCGATAAGAAGCCGGGATTTGCCCACCCCAGCCTCACCCACGACCCCAACGACTTGGCCGGATCCGTTTTTTGCTTTGCGGTAGGCTTCCATAAGGGCGGTCATGGCGTTTTTCCGGCCGGCGAATTTAGTCAGACCTTTGACGGCGGCGGCTTCGATTCGGGTTTCCACCTCGCCGGCCTTTTTAAGCTCGTAGACCTCCACGGGCGCTTCTTTTCCCTTTACCTCTGCTTTGCCCAGGGGCATGAACTCAAAAAAATCCCGGGCCAGCTTATGGGTGTAATCGGTTACCAAAATAGAACCAGAATTGGCCATACCCTCCATCCGGGCAGCCAAATTGGTGGTATCTCCAACAGCCGTATAATCCATGCGCAGATCATCTCCGATGGAGCCCACAATCACCGGACCGGAATTAAGTCCGATTCGCATTTTGAATTCAATTTCATGGTTATTTTTAAGATTTTTACCATATTCGGCTATGGCTTTCTGAATGGACAAGGCCGCATGACAGGCCCGCTGGGCATGATCCTCATGGGCCACGGGTGCACCAAACAGGGCCATTACCCCATCGCCGGTAAACTGGTTGATGGTTCCTTCATAGCTGTGGATCTCTTCCATCAAAACTTTAAAGCACCCATCCATGATCTGATGGACTTCTTCAGGGTCGAGTTTTTCTGCCATGGAAGTGTAGTCGGCCACATCTGCAAAAAGCACCGTGACCAGCTTACGCTCGCCTTCAATTGAAGTTCGGTTATTGAGAATCTTATCAGCCAGGAATTTGGGGGTGTAAGATTGGGGTTGGTGAAAATCGATTTCAGGAGCCTCGGTGAGCTTTCCTAAATCATGGCCACATTTGCCGCAAAATTTGTCGGCCAAGAGAATGGCAGCGGAACAGTTGGGGCAATTCAGTGAAAGTTTTGTCCCGCACTTACAGCAAAACTGATTTTGTTCGGGATTTTCAGCCTGACATTTTGGACAATTCATCTTTGATGCTTCCGAGTAAAAACAAAAACCCCCACCAGGCAAATCAGGCGGTCCTAATGAGAGCTTAACTCTAAGCTTAAATGCATACACTCTATCTCAATGTAAGAGGTTAGAGGCCAATAAATGAAAAATACGACATTGTGGTATGCATAATATGAAGAACATTGTCCTGTCAATGGTTCTTTTCATTAAAGCGGAAGGCACAACATATTGTGGTTGCTCCTCATATCTCAGAATATCATATTTGCCAGAAAACCAAATAGCATGCAGCTACAGATTTATTGAGAGAAACACCAATATCACTCTTTTTCAGGTATAATATGGATATCTGCAACCTATCGCATTTTTAAATCTGGTGTCAAATCCTACACACGAAAAATGCGGCTTAGAGGAAATAAAATGGGCAAATCCATAGGTTTGGATTCACCCTTCTGTGTTGTGATTTAAATTGAATATCGCAGGTTTTTCAGGACTTCAAAACTACCGATATGTTGGAGAAACCTCAAGTTTTAAAATTGATTGTAAACCTGTGGTACATAGCAGTAACATGAAATCTATCCGTGCGAAGGGTATGCGTTGAAGTCACAACTTTTTGAACTGCAGAGAAATTTCTGTAGATAAAATCTATTTCGAAACAAACCTATCTTTGCCAATAATTTCATTCCTCTAGCACAAAACAATCAAATTGTCCATCACCATTTTCCGGAGCGCACCGCAAAGCCCCGCCCTCCGTCGCCGGAGGTGGGGCGGCCGCTCCAGCCGCCGGGGCCATGGAGGAAGGCGTAGCCCCAAACCGACGACGAACTGCTGTGTTCAGCCCAGACCCACCAGCCGGTGATCTTAAAAGCAGGGTCCATATTGCGTTTTCCAATGCCTTTTAGATAAAGGGTTTTTAATTCATTTCGCCCGGGCATGCGCCAGCCACCGCCTGCCGTTTTGCATGAAGCCACCCATTGGCTGGCCTGCATGTAAGTGGTATCCTTGTCCGGCCCAACCACCCATTCAAGTCTGGTTTCAGAATCCGAGATGACACCATCTGAAGACACAGTAAACCGCGTGGCACCCGTCGCAAGATCGATGACTAACGAGCCGCCGCTTTTCGAAAACGCTTGTCTAATTACCATGCATGCGGGCAGCATGGCGGTCTCATTCTGCGGCGCACTATTTAAACGGATCTTTGTCTTGCAGGTCCACTTATCAGACAATGGCTTCAGCACATATGCGGACGATGGAAACAGCCCGTTCAGCCGGAATGTTCCATCCGACTTCGTCACGGCCTCGAATTGTTCATAGCCTTTGATAGGCTTAACCTGCGAGGCAAAGATCTTTACTCCGGCCACCGGGTTATCCTTCCAGTCCACTAGTTTCCCCTCGACCGCCGAATGCTTTGCATGTGAAAATCCATCATATAGTTTCGTTTTTTCGTAAATTAATTTTATTTGCTTTTCAGCTAATCCCTCCTCCTTCATAGCCCTTAAAATTCCCGGTGAACAAAGATCAGAGTAACTTGTTTTGCTATTTATCACAAAAACAACGACCAAAAGGCATATGAAAACCGATAATTTTCTCACATAAAAACTCCTTTCTTAATATATTTTTTCCTATTAAATTTAAGATACATTGGGTTTTCTAAACTTTGGCACAATTTATGATATGCTCAAAATTTGATCACAATTTGACAGATTCTTAACGCACGATTTCTTGCCAATATCACAAATTCACCTAAAGTGCATGTATATTGAGAGAAACAAAAATATCGCTATTTTTCAGGTATAATACGGATATCTGCAACCTATCGCATTTTTAAATTTGGTGTCAAACCGTAGGCCCGAAAAATGCGGCTTAGAGGAAATAAAATGGGCAAATCCATAGGTTTGGATTCACCCTTCTG
>JBFFCW010000057.1:0-14263 GCA_041559695.1 Desulfobacterales bacterium | reverse complement strand
GCTCTAACCCTGCTCAAATAGGTGCATTCTTCCTCGACCCAGGAAAGGCGGCCTTTGTGTTTTAGCTCCTGATGCAGACCCTTGGCCAGGGGGACAAGATAGTGTACGTCCTTGGCCGCATAGGCAATCATCTCCTTTGGCAGGGGACGTTTCGACCAATCTTTGCGCTGGTACTTTTTATTCAGGCGCACTTTGAATCTATTTTTAAGCACGGCCTCCAAACCGCTTTCACGATACCCCAAAAAACGGCACGCCAGCTCGGTGTCAAAAAGATTGTTGACGCTTATTCTGAAATCTCGATACAGAGACCGCACGTCATAATCAGCGCCATGAAATATCTTTTGAATGTCAGCGCGCCTGAAAACCGGTTTCAATACGGATAAATTTTTAATCTGCAGCGGATCAATGATGGCCGTGGTGTGTTGCGTGGCGATCTGGATCATACAGACCTTCTCTTTAAAATGATACATCGAATCGGCTTCCAGGTCGACACCGATGATTTTTTGCTTTTCCAGCCGGCCGGCAAACTTTTCGAGCTTGGGGATGGAATCGATCATTAAATAGCTGTGTGTACCGCGTCTTGGCATTTTTCTTCTTGACCCTTCAAAATGTTTCGCCTAACCAATAATAAATAGCGAAAAACTCCCAATTGATTCTTAAATCAATTGGAGCTTTAATTTTACCCTTTGCTTAGCTGAATAAGTTTGTTATTCTGTAATTTTTACGTTACCCAAATTGATCGTTTAAAATTTTAAAAGGCGTCATTCTGCCCCATGTTTAATGAATATGCGGCGATTCTCAGAGGCGGATTTTCGACCGCGACAATCGCTCAGTTTAGGTCTTGATTTACCATTTTACCAGTTGTTCAAAACTTATCAAGGTGAGACGTCAATGATAAATATAACACTTCCAGACGGGAACTTAAAGACTTTTGAAAATGCCCCAACGGGCCTGGAGCTGGCCGAAAGCATTTCAGCGGACTTTGCGCGCAATTGCGTGGCCATGGAATTAGATGAAAAGCTGGTTGATTTAACCACTTCGATCACCGCAGACACAAAGGTTCGCTTAATCACCCAGAAAGACCCTGAGGCGTTGCACGTTTTGCGCCACAGCGCGGCCCATGTGATGGCTCAGGCCATATTGCGGCTTTACAAAGATGCCAAGCTGACGATTGGTCCGGCCATTGAGGATGGTTTTTATTATGACATCGACATGGGGCCGGTTTCGGAAGAGGATTTTGCCAAAATTGAAGCTGAAATCAAAAAAATCATTAAAGCCAAACTGCCCATATACCGCAAAGAGTTGTCCAAAGCCGCAGCACTGGAGTTTTACAAAAACGAGCCCTACAAGCAGGAAATGATTTCGGAATTGGAAGACGGCACCATTTCGTTTTACGAACAGGGCGAATTTACCGATTTGTGCCGCGGCCCGCACGTGCCGCATACCGGCTATGTAAAGGCGATTAAGCTCATAAAAGTGTCAGGCGCTTACTGGCGGGCGGACCCGACCAAAGCCCAGCTTCAGCGAATTTACGGGACTGCTTTTTTCTCAAAAAAAGAGCTCAATGCTCACCTGAAATTTTTAGAAGAAGCCAAAAAAAGGAATCACCGCAAAATCGGCCAGGCGCTGGATCTGTTCAGTTTTCACGAAGAAGCGCCGGGGATGCCTTTTTTCCATCCCAAAGGCATGGTGGTCTGGAATTCCCTGCTGGATTACTGGCGTGCCGAACACCGCGTCGCCGGATATGTGGAAACCAAAACACCGATAATGCTTAACCGGGTGCTGTGGGAAAAAAGTGGTCACTGGGAAAATTATCGGGAAAATATGTATACGTCCTCTATCGATGACAACGATTATGCCATCAAACCGATGAATTGCCCGGGGGGAATGCTCATTTATGGGCGAAAGCCCCATTCTTACAGGGATCTGCCGCTGAGGGCGGCCGAGGTTGGTCTGGTGCATCGGCATGAGCTCAGCGGGGTTTTGCAGGGGCTCTTTCGGGTCAGGGCGTTTCACCAGGACGACGCCCATCTGTATATGATGCCGGCGCAGATTGAGAATGAAATACTGGGTGTGCTGCGTTTATCAGAGCGGATGTACAGTACCTTTGGCCTGGGGTTCCATCTGGAGCTGTCGACCCGCCCCGAAAAATCCATCGGCACCGACGAACAGTGGGAACACGCCACCAAAGGGTTGGAATCGGGACTGAAGGCCTACGGCCATGATTACACCTTAAATGAGGGTGACGGCGCCTTTTACGGCCCTAAAATCGATCTGCACATCAAAGACGCGCTGGGTCGGACCTGGCAGTGCGGAACCATCCAGTTGGATATGGCGCTGCCGGAACGGTTTAACCTGACCTATATCGGCAAAGACAATGAACGCCACCGGCCGTTGATGATTCACCGCACCGTTTTCGGATCCATTGAGCGTTTTCTGGGGATTTTGATCGAACACTTTGCCGGCAAGCTGCCGCTGTGGCTATCACCGGTTCAGGCGGAGATTTTGCCGATTAATGATGACCTGATAACGTATGCCAATGAGGTGAAATCCGCGCTTGAAGAAGCCGATCTGCGGGTGGCAGTTGATGACCGCGCCGAAAGCCTGAACAAAAAAGTTCGCGAAGCCCAGCTGAATCAAATTCCCCTGATTCTTACCGTCGGTGGCAAAGAAAAGAAATCCGGCACCCTTGCGGTGCGCACCCTGGACGGCCACGTCAAATACGGCGTTTCCCATGACCTGTTTCTGAATACGGTCGGAGAACATATTCGGAACAGGGAGCTGGCGCTGGATCTGTTCAAGGACTAAGTTTTAAAAAGTGAGAAGTAAACTAAAGTATTCAAAGTGCCTAAATTGAACTAAAGTGAGCTAAAGTGCCTAAAGTTATGGTGTCGCTAACGCTCCATCTTTTATTATAAAAATGATAGAATTCATTAACTTTAGTTACGCTAGGTCACTTTAGTCATTTTAGGCACTTGTTAGGATAATGCCGGATATCGATTAGCTGTTTTGCGATAATAAAACCGAATTACGTGATGCCATGCAACGAAATGCCGGAATAACGACCCACAAGATCCAATGGTGTGACTTGCGTTGTGAATGGGCGAATGCTGCCAAACTCGAAGCCCTGGATGGCAGCTGTCATACATTTCAATCTCTGTGGTGCCAGAAACTGAAAAAACATGTCACCAAAAATGCACCCTGTGAAGTTCTATTCGGTCAACGCCGCCCGACAACAAAATTTTAACTGATTGTTTTCTCGCAAAGCCGCAAAGTCGCAAAGAATAAAGTTTGCCAGATAATTTAATTAAACTTTGCGTCCTGGCGTCTTTGCGTGAGGCCTTTTTAGGCAACGTTTGACGGCCTGTTTTATGACTGTTACCGGTCCATCAAAACTCAGAAATTTCCTCATCTGCTGGCTGCCGCTGATTATTTACTGCCTGGCCATTTACATCCAATCCGGCCAGCCCGGCCCTGAACATATCCCTGATGTGCGGTTTCTGGATAAATTCCTGCACTTCGGCGCTTACGGCCTGCTGGGGGTCCTTTTTTTCAGAGCCTATGAAACCCTGCCGTTGAAAAACTTCAAAAACCTGTTGATTTTAATCAGCATCGGGTCAGCCACCCTTTACGGAATCAGTGATGAGATTCATCAATATTTTGTTCCATCCAGGCAGGCTGACGTCATGGATGTGATCGCCAATACGATCGGCAGCATTTGCGGGGTTTACCTTTTTGATCGGTGGAAAAATCAAAAAGAACCGAAGTAGCGTTCTCACAACTCACGCTAAATTTTACCTCAGTGCGGATTGACAACACCCTTGATTTTAGGTACAAAGGATAGCTTGAATTGGCCGTGGCGGGTCAGTGAATATCAACCGGACTGACCCTCCGAAGACAGACAGCCGTTTCATTCGTCCATATTTAATTGTGCAACGGTCTGGTTTTGCTGAATCCGAGTCGATTAAAAACTCGCCATTGAATCCGATTAAAGGAGTGGAACTCAATGCCTTCCGAAAATAACATTTCAATCAACGGCAATATGTTTTCCTTTACACCGGGGGAAACCATCCTGGAAGTGGCGCATCGCAACAGTATTGATATCCCGACCCTCTGTCACCTCAAAGGGGCCATCCCTACCGGTGCGTGCCGTATGTGCGTGGTAGAGGTTAAAGGCGCCCGCAGCCTGGTGGCCGCCTGTGCAGCGCCGGTCGCACCGAATATGGAAGTTCAAACCGAAACGGCGCAAGTTGTCGAAGCACGCCGCGTGATCCTGCAACTGCTGCTGTCCTCCGGGAATCACAACTGTGCGGTTTGCGGAAGCGCCGCAGATAACTGGACCGAATTTCAACTTAAAGTGCAACAGGCTGAAGACGGCACCGAATTGTGCCCGGTCTGGGGCGACTGCCGCTTGCAGGACCTGGCCTTTCGCTACCAGGTTAGCGGTGAGCGCTTTGAGCCCACCGAGACCGCTTATCCGATGGAAACCGCCAATCCGTTTATTCTGCGCGATTTTTCCCGCTGTATTCAGTGCGGCCGATGCGTGCAGGCCTGCAACGAAGTGCAGGTCAACCAGGCCATTCATTTTGGCTATCGCGGGGCCGCCACCAAAATAATTGCCGCCGGCGATCGACCCTATATCAACTCGGATTGTGTCTTTTGCGGTGAATGCGTCCAGGCGTGCCCGGTGGGCGCCCTGGTTGAAAAGGATGCCCGCTACGAGGCCCGGCCCTGGGAGACACGCAAGGTGCGCACCACCTGCAGTTATTGCGGGGTGGGTTGTCAGCTCTATCTGCATGTCCGGGACAACCAGGTGGTCAAAATTACCGGAGTGGAAGACGTGGCGCCGAATTACGGCAGCCTCTGTGTCAAGGGCCGCTTCGGATTCGATTTTATCCATTCACCCGACCGGGTGAAAACACCGCTGATTAAAGAAAACGGTTCTTTCCGCGAAGCCTCCTGGGATGAGGCCCTGGATCTGGTGGCCCGCAAACTCGGAGACATCAAGGCCGAACACGGATCCGACAGCATCGGGATGCTGACTTCCGCACGAATTACCAATGAGGAAAACTATATTGCCCAGAAGTTTGCCCGGGCGGTGCTGGGGACCAACAATGTGGACCATTGCGCGCGTCTCTGACATTCTTCCACCGTGGCCGGTCTGGCCGCAGCATTCGGCAGCGGAGCAATGACCAACACGATTGCCGATATGCAAGAGGCGGATGTGATTTTAATCACCGGATCCAATACCACTGAAAACCATCCGGTGATATCCAGTGGGGTCAAACGGGCGGTAACCACCAAAGGCGCGAAGCTCATCGTGGTCGATCCGCGGCGTATCCGAATCACCCGATATGCAAATAAATGGCTGCGGCAGAACCTGGGAACCGATGTGGCCTGGATCAACGGCTTGATGCATGTGATCATCAAAGAAGACCTGCATGCCAAAGAATTTATTGAAAACCGCACCGAGGGTTTCGAAGAACTGCAAAAAATCGTTGAAAAATTTACCCCGGATTATGTGGAACAGATCAGCGGCATCCCGGCGCAGGAAATTATCGATGCTGCCCGGCTGTATGCTAAAGCCGATCGCGGCTGTATTTTATACTGTATGGGCATTACCCAGCACACCACCGGAACCGATAACGTTAAATCTTTGGCCAATCTGGCCATGCTTTGCGGCAACATGGGCATCGCGGGCGGTGGTGTCAACCCGCTGCGCGGTCAGAACAACGTTCAGGGAGCCTGTGACATGGGCGGTCTGCCGGATGTGTATTCCGGCTATCAGAAAGTCATTGATCCTGATGCGCGCCAGCGCATGGGCGAGGCCTGGAAAGTCGACGCGCTTTCCGACCAGCCCGGCATGAAGGCCACCCAGATGATACCGGCGGCCCACGACGGCAGCCTTAAAGCGCTATATATCATCGGTGAAAATCCGCTGGTATCTGATCCGGATGTCAACCATGCCGAGAAAAGTCTGAATAAACTGGATTTTCTGGTGGTACAGGACATTTTTTTAACCGAAACCGCTCAACTGGCCGATGTGATTTTACCCACGGCATGCTATGCCGAAAAAGACGGCACCTTTGCCAACACCGAGCGACGCGTGCAGCGGGTGCGCAAAGCGGTCGATCCCCCGGGACAGGCATGGGATGATTGGAAAATATGCTGTGAGATTGCCACGCGAATGGGCTATCCGATGGCCTATGATAACAGTCAGCAGATTATGGAGGAGCTATCAAAGGTAACCCCGTCATATGCCGGCATCAGTTATAAGCGCATCGAACATGAAGGCATTCACTGGCCCTGTCCGACGGCCGAACACCCCGGCACCCCGATTTTGCATGGTGAACAGTTTACGCGCGGCAAGGGCCTTTTTCACGCGATTGATTATATCGAGCCGGCTGAAATGACCGATGATGAGTATCCGCTGTATCTGACCACCGGCCGGTTGCTTTACCAGTACCATACCGGAACCATGACCATGAGGACCGGCGGGCTCAATGAAATTGCGCCGGAGGCCTTTGTGGAAATCTCAACGCAGGATGCCCGTGAATTTGAACTGGAAGAGGGGGTGCTGGTCAATATTGCCTCACGACGCGGAACGATTCAGGCGCGAATTAAAATATCGCGTAAGGCGGTTAACGGAACCGTATTTATCCCCTTTCACTACGCGGCAGCTGCGGCCAATCGCTTGACCAACGCAGCCCTGGACCCGATTTCGGGAATTCCCGAATATAAGGTTTGTGCGGTCAAGGTGTCTAAGGCAGCGTAGCTGCCGGCTAATGGTTATTCGTTATCAGCTAATGGTTATTCGTGAATGTCTGATATCTGCTGAGCTCCAGATTTTCTCGGACAGCGATCACCCATAACAAATACCCAATAACGAATAACCAAAGGCCGGTTACCACCGGCTCCAAACTTTGTAGGCAGGATTTTATTCTTAAAAACGCACTTGATTGAAAATAAAAAACCCGGCCTTTTTTGCATGGCCGGGTTTTTCTATAACCAACTTTAGGGTTGAATTGGTTTGATTATTCCTCCAGTTCCTTGGACGGCAGCACATCCACATCCGCCAGGTCCGGTCCCAGATATTCGCGCTCATTTTCACCCAGAATGCCCAGGGACAGGCAGATCAGGGTCCACAGATGCACCGAATGATAACCGCCTTCGAAATGCTCGCTGAGATCATGAATCTGAGCATGGCAATTGTGGCACGGGGTAATACAATAGGTGGCGCCGGTGGCCATGATCTGGTCGAATTTTAATTTGCCGAAGGCGCGGCGCTGGTCGGGCAACCCATTCTGCAGGAAGCCTCCGCCCCCGCCGCAGCAGTAGTTATTGGAGCGGTTGGGGGTCATGTCGATAAAATTTTCTTCGCCCACCACGGCTTTGACCACATAACGCATATCTTCGGCCACGGGATCGCCCAGGGTCTTGCGGATCAGCTGGCACGGGTCCTGACAGGTAAATTTGATCTGGCGCTCTTTGTTCCAATCGGAGTTGACCTTCAGTTTACCTTCCCGGATCCACTGAGCGTATAATCGAATGATGCTTTCAATTTCAAATTTGTGTTCGATGTTGAATTTTTTCAGTCCAACCTGGACTGCAAACAGTTCGTGCCCTCACTCTGTGTTGAGCCAGTACTTACAGCCCAGATCATCGACGGCGTTGGCCTTGGTGCGCACGATTTTTTCCCAGTTTTCAAGATCGGCCATAAACATGCAGTAGTTTTCAGCCGCCCATCCTTTGGTGCCGTAAGTCCAATCCGCACCGACCAGGTGCATGATTTTCCACAGGGGCACCATTTCATCGGGCTCGGTGACCGGTTCGCGGGAATTCTGGTTTAAAAAATACGTGGCACCCTTTACATTGATTGGTGCCTTCAGATCCTCAAAACCTTCCTGGGTTTGTTGAACCTCTTCCAGCACGTCTTCGACCACGAACTGAAAATCTTCCTCGCTGGCTCCCATGGCGCTGCAGGTATCGTTTCGCAGGGCCATGTCGCAGGAGCCCAAAATGCCCTTGGGTCGGTCCTCCCGGGGCCGGCTCCTGCGGACGTTGAACACCAGCTGCGGGATGTCGATTTTCATGGGGCAGACATAGATGCACCGCATGCACAGGGTGCAGCACCAGGCCCATTCGGAGCTTAAGATTTCCTCATCCATCCCCAGTGCGGCCATGCGCAAAAATTTTCTGGGATCCATGTCTTCCAGGCCCGTGGCCGGGCATCCGGAAGAACAGGCGCCGCAAGTCAGGCACAGGTTAAGATTTCCGCCCTCCGGCAGAAGCTCTTTGACCTTGTCGATGAACTTGCTTTTTTTCTTTCCGCCAAGTTTGATTGCCTCTTCAGCCATGCTTTTTATTCCTCCATCTAATTTTTGCTGCGCAAAAATTAATTAATTCAAACTGCAACTCATTTGCAAGATTTTAATAATCAGAAATCAATGTCTGCTTACTGAATCTATTTTGCAGAATCGTACCTTATGCCAGATATTTATATGCCTGTCAAGGGGCTTCGTTTCCTGAAAACCCACATTCCGCAATCCGCATGCCAAGATCGAATAACGATCTGTCAGGTGACACGACGGCGGAATTTCATTTGGCTGTTTAAAATCTTTATCAAAACCTATGGCAATAAAATCGTGGAGCCCGTGGTTTTGCGTGCCTCCAGATCCTGATGGGCCCGGGCCGCTTCGGACAACGGATAAGTCTGCCGGACCTCGATTTTTACCGCACCGCTTTGGACCACCTCAAACAGGTCCCGGGCGTGCGCCAGCAAAGCGTCGCGTTCGGCCGTATAGGTCATCAAGGTCGGACGGGTTAAAAATAAGGAGCCTTTCGCCGACAGGAGTCCGGGATCAAATGCGGGCAGCAGCCCCGAGGACTGACCGAAGCTGACCATCATGCCCATGGGCCGCAGGCAATCCAGCGACTTCATAAAGGTGGCCTGGCCGACCGAATCGTAAACCACGTCCACCCCTTTGCCGCCGGTAATTTCCCGGGTGCGCTCGGCAAAATCCTCCTGATTATACAGAATCGTATGTTGGCAGCCATGGGCCCGTGCCAGCTCCGCTTTTTCCTCCGAGCCCACCGTTCCGATTACAGTAGCCCCCAAATGGTTGGTCCATTGACATACAATCAGCCCCACCCCGCCGGCGGCCGCATGGATTAAAATGGTGTCGCCGGCTTTAGCCTCATAGCAGTCACGCAGCAGATAGCGCGCGGTCATTCCCTGCAGCATCATGGCAGCGGCCTGCTGGAGGGGAATTGCATCCGGAACTTTAACCAGGCGATGGGCCGGAATCAGGCGCGCTTCGGCATAAGCTCCGGGCGGCAACCCCGCATATGCCACCCGATCTCCCGCGGCGACCTCGGTTACACCATCACCGACGGCCTCCACAATGCCGGCGCCCTCCATCCCCGGGATGGCCGGCAGGGAAGGCAACGAATACGTACCGGTGCGGTGATAGACATCGATAAAATTCAGCCCCACGGCTTCATGTCGCACCAAAGCTTCACCCGCTGCCGGCTGGCCGGGGTCATACTCTTCCCAGCGCAGCACCTCCGGCCCGCCAGTTTCATATATTCTGATCACTTTTGACATAATAAGTTCCTCCTTCATATAGGCTTACCGGTTGCCGGTTTAGCCCGTTAGGCCCGTTTAAAAAGAATAATGTCTGATTTTATTTAAACAGCAAACAGGCAAACGGACAAACGGGTAGCGGGCTCAACCTGTTCCTATTCACCCATAATTTTTACCAGCGCTCTTTTGCGGCGGCGGCCGTCAAATTCACCGTAAAAAATCCGCTCCCAGGTGCCGAAATCGAGTTTCCCGTCGGTTACAGCCACGACCACCTCCCGCCCCATAATCTGGCGTTTCATGTGGGCATCGGCGTTGTCCTCGCCGACATTGTGGCGATATTGCGATACGGGTTCGTGCGGAGCCAGCTTTTCCAGCCAGACGTCATAATCATGATGCAGGCCGGGTTCATCGTCGTTTATGAAGACCGAGGCGGTGATATGCATGGCGTTGACCAGCACCAAGCCTTCCTTGATGCCGCTTTCCCGCAAACATTTATCCACCTGCGGGGTGATGTTGATGAAGGCCCTGCGGGCGGGCACTTCAAACCAGAGCTCTTTGCGATAGCTTTTCATGTTTCCCCCTTCATTTTAGTTACGAATGAACGCGAATTATGGGTTTTTATTCGTGTGTATTCGTGTTAATTTCTGGCTAAAACATCAATGATAACAACCATTATTCGATTGTAGGATTATTTTCAATCCTAATTCCAGTGTTTGCTCAAATGAAGCAGTTTGATAAAAAAATAAAACAAATCAGGTCGCTTTTACCGGATGTGATGGTTGCCGACCGCATGGCGGCGGTTCGGGAAATCGAACTGCTGACCCGCAAAAAGGCCAGACCACTGCCGGCTGAAAAGCTGCGCTTAAGGCTTGAACGGCTTGAAAAACGCCTCATAGCATCTGAGCGCAAACGCGCCCGGCGCCTGAAGAACCTGCCGAAATTCAGCTACAATGATGATCTCCCGATAACCGCCAGCAAGCAGGATATCATCCGGGCTATTGAACGCCATCCGGTGGTCATTGTATCCGGTGAGACCGGCTCCGGCAAAACCACCCAGCTGCCTAAATTTTGCCTGGCGGCGGGCCGAGGCATCGACGGCATCATCGGCCACACCCAGCCCCGTAGAATAGCAGCCATGACCGTGGCGCGCCGCATTGCCGAGGAGTTCGGACAGGAAATCGGCCGGGCGGTCGGTTATAAAATTCGGTTCAAAGATCGCACCGCAAAAAATGCCTATTTGAAGATTATGACCGACGGTATCCTGCTGGCCGAAACCCAAACCGATCGATATCTGAACGCCTATGATACGATTATTGTCGATGAAGCGCATGAGCGCAACCTCAACATCGATTTTATTCTGGGCATTTTACAAACCCTGCTCGTCCGCCGGGACGATCTTAAGCTGGTGATCACTTCGGCCACCATCGACACCGAAAAATTTTCCAAAGCTTTTGGCGGTGCCCCGGTAATTGAAGTGTCGGGCCGCATGTATCCGGTGGATGTTCGCTATCAGACACTGGGATCCTCAAAAGAAGAAAACAACGATTTAACCCATGTTGAGTTGGCGGCTCAAGCGGTCAGCCGGCTTTTAAAAGAGAGCGCCCGGGGGGATATCCTGGTTTTTATGCCCACCGAGCAGGATATCAGAGATACCTGTGAACTGATCGAGGCTGCCCGGCCCAAGAAATCGCGTATCCTGCCGCTTTACGCCCGGCTGACGGCAGTCGAGCAGGCGCGGGTTTTTGCGCGGTTATCTGAACGCAAGATCATCGTGGCCACCAATGTGGCCGAAACTTCCCTGACCATTCCGGGGATCAAGTATGTGGTGGATTCCGGCCTGGCCAGAATTTTGCAATACTCTCCGCGGTCGCGCACCACTTCCCTGCCGGTGGTGCTGGTTTCCCGCAGCAGCGCCGACCAGCGCAAGGGGCGTTGCGGCCGGGTGCAAAAGGGTATCTGCGTGCGCCTGTATGCTGAAGATGATTACCTGAGCCGCCCCCTGTACACGCGGCCTGAAATTTTACGGGCCAATCTGGCGGAAGTCATCCTGCGAATGATCGCCCTCAGGCTGGGCGAAATCGCCGATTTTCCCTTTATTGACCGGCCCGATTCAAAGAGTATTAAAGATGGCTTTGATCTGCTTTATGAATTGGGGGCTATTCGTAATAGGTGTCAGGTGTCAGGTGTCAGGCACAGGGCCCATGATGGTCCGGCAAACAGGAAAACCATCAAAAGCGTATCAGCCGGCAGCGTTGAGCTCACTGAGAAGGGGCGCTTGATGGCCAAAATCCCGCTGGATCCCAGGCTTTCCAGAATGCTGCTTGAAGCCAGGGATCGGCGCTGCATCGATCATATTGCCGTCATTGCTGCGGCGCTCAGCATCCGGGACCCCCGCGAACGGCCGCTGGAAAAAACAGCCGAAGCCGATCGGATGCATTCACTCTTTGACGATCCTTCATCTGACTTTACCACTTTGCTCAACATCTGGTATCGCTACAATCACGTCTGGCAAACTAAAAACCGCGCCAATCAGCTCAAACGGTTTTGTCGGAAAAATTTTTTGTCATACAATCGCATGCGCGAGTGGCGTGATATTTATCATCAGATTCGAGCCATACTGGAAGAATTCGGCATAGGCGATCGGCGTCGTACGATTAAGGTGCAACCGGATAATCTGAACCTTGACAGAGAAGCTCCCTTATACCGATCCATTCACAAATCGATTCTCAGTGGCTATCTTTCCAACATCGCCGAGAAGAAAGAAAAGAATTATTTCCGGGCCACCAAGAACCGTGAGGTTATGGTTTTCCCGGGATCGGGATTATTTGACAGGGCCGGCCAATGGATGGTGGCGGCTGAATTGGTCGAAACCTCCAGATTGTTTGCGCGCACGGTGGCCAATATCGAAAGCCAATGGCTGGAGGAGCTGGCAGGGGATCTGTGCAAACGCATTTATCTGAATCCGCGTTGGAAAAGAACCCGGGGAAAGGTCATGGCCGACGAGCAGGTCAGCCTTTTTGGTTTGATCATCATTTCCCAACGATCTGTCCCCTATGGCCCGATCAACCCGGATGAAGCCACCGACATTTTTATTCGAGCGGCGATCATAAAAGGAGATCTTAAGAAACCATTTGCTTTCATGACCCATAACCAGCGTCTGATCGACGATATCAAAGGCATCGAAAATCGCCTGCGACGACGCGATGTGCTGATCAGCGAAAAAGACCTTTTTGCTTTTTACAGGGAAAAGCTGCCCGGCATACACAGTGTACCAATGCTTTTAAACGAGATTAAAAAAAGAGGCGGTGACCGATTTCTACGTCTAAAAAAGCCGGATTTGATGAATTATGACCCGGATGCCGCTGAGCTTGCCCGCTATCCTCTGCGTACGACGATTGACGGCCAGACGTTTGAATATCGCTATCACTTCGGCCCCGGCCAGGATGATGACGGTGTGACCATTCAGGTGCCGGTTTCCATGGCGCCAGCGGTTTCCAGGGAAGCTTTTGACTGGCTGGTGCCGGGAATGTTTAAAGAAAAGATTGAAACCTTAATCAAAGGTCTTCCCAAAGTGTACCGCAAAAAACTGGTACCGGTGAACGAAACGGTTGAAATTATCAGCCGGGAGATACCCCGGCAGAAAAACGCGTTGTTTTCAGCGCTGGGTGAATTTATTCTAGAGCGTTTTGGAATCGATATTCCCGCCTCCGCCTGGCCGATTGAAACACTGCCGGACCATCTTAAGATGCGTATTTCTGTGATCGCACCGGATGGCAAAGAACTCTGTTCTTCAAGGGAACCGGCGGTGCTCTCACAACAAAAAATTAAGGCGACCCAGATCAACGAATTCGAATCCTTCCGTCTGAAATGGGAAAAAAGCGGCATCACCCGTTGGGACTTCGGCAATCTGCCCGAGTTTATTAACAGCCCTGAAACGGTTAAGACGAAATGGGTCGCTTATCCGGCGCTGGTAGAGGCTGACGATGATACAAAATCGGTGTATTTGAAATTATTCCGTCAGCAGAAAAAGGCGCTTGCAATGCATCGGCAGGGTGTTGCCGGACTTTTTAAAATTCATTTTACCAAAGATCTGAAAATTTTAAAAAAAGGATTGAAATTGCCCAAAACACTGAAAGCGGCGGCGGATTTTTTTAAAGGTACGGCAAACATGGAGCAGCGGCTGCTGGATCGGATCATATCCGACCTGTTTTGCAAAAACATCCGCTCTGCGGATGCGTTCTACAGCCACGCCGAAGAGGTGTCTCCAATCCTTATTTCCCGTGGCCAGGAGCTTTTAGACCATTGCCTGCCGATCTTAAAAGCATATCACAACGTGCGTAAAGAATTTGATAAACTGAAACGGGCAAACCTGAATAATCAGGCCGTGCAAAACTTTTGCGAAGATTTAATCGCAGATCTTGTGCGGCTGGTTCCGGAATCGTTCGTCAACCTTTACGATATGGATCGGCTGGCCCACTTGACTCGTTATATTAAATGTATGGAGATCCGGGCCCAGCGTGCTCCGGTGGATTTCGGAAAAGATCAGGCCAAAGCCAGAGATGTCAAAATCTTTAGCGATCGATTGAATAAGATGATAAAAACCCTTTCACCCAATGCCTCCAATGACAAGCGGGAGGCGCTTGAGGAATTTTTCTGGATGATCGAGGAATATAAAAT
>JBFFCW010000056.1:0-14276 GCA_041559695.1 Desulfobacterales bacterium | reverse complement strand
TACTATTTAGAAACAAATATAGTAAAATAGAATATTACGCTTAATTCTTTGGACTTTCAAGCATTTTCCATTCAAATTAGCAAAAATATTTGGGACATACGCAAGATTCTACACGGCGGCAGCCATAATCTGATTGCTACCATGCTTTAATGCCCCGGCCTTGGGTTAAGTTTTTATTAAAATTGACGATATTGAATTATAGCAGCGGGCGCAAAAAACAATGCATTAAGGTTAAACGCAGCGCATCGATACGTCGAATTAAATATTGTATCAATACAGAACACAGAATCGGCAAAAGTACACACGCACGCAGTTACAGTCGTATAAAACACCGAGACCTCTTTGATAATCACTTTTTTGAAAAAGTAAAGGTTGCAAAAATTTAGCGATTGCGATTTTACTTGATCAAGCGGTCCGCAGACCGGTCCTGGCGGACGGGGCACGCAAAGGCGAAAATGAATCAAACCAAAGATATTGTTGAATTTTATTTTACTAACTACCTAAATAATGATATATAATAAAAAAATTCGGAAGCGGGAACTAATCAGATGAAAATACGCTTACTCTATGTTTCTTGTTATTTGTCGATCTTCATTTTGGGCTGTGGTCATTTACTTCAAAACCCTTCCGAGCACCGCAACAGCGGTGATCAGGGTGCCGAATCTTCGGTCAGCCTCGCAAGCAATCCAAATCAGGGTGCCGATTTTAACAGCACCACCCATACCCAAACCATCCCGCCCAGGATCAATGGCTCTGGTTTGGAAGAAAAAGAACTGGGTCCTTATGAGGATGAAAAACCAGAAGACGTAACCAAAAAGATTCAAACCTTGCTCGACGAAGCGCTTGACCTGTGTCAGGTCTCTCAGGATTTCTGGCAAAACGGTGAGCTCGAAAACGCGCTGGACGCCCTGGATCAGGCATATTCCCTGATCTTAAATGCCGATACATCCGATCGCACCAAATTATTCCAGCAAAAGGAAGATCTGCGCTTTATGATATCAAAGCGCATCCTTGAAATTTACGCCTCGCGCAATATCGTTGTGAATGGAAGCCACAATGAAATACCGCGGGTAATGAACAAACATGTCCAGGCCGAAATTGACCGGTTTACCATCGGCAATGAAAGAATTTTTTTCATCGAATCGTACCGGCGGTCCGGTCGATACCGGCAGCATATTGTCGCCGCCCTGGAAAAAGCCGGCTTGCCTGAAGAGCTTTCGTGGCTGCCGTTGATCGAAAGCGGTTTTAAAGTAAGGGCACTTTCCCGGTCCAGAGCTTTGGGTTTATGGCAGTTTATCCCGTCTACCGGCTACAAGTTCGGGCTCAAAAGGGATAAGCTCATCGATGAGCGCATGGATCCAATAAAATCGACCCAGGCCGCAATCGATTATCTTAAGGAACTGCACGCCATTTTCGGAGATTGGACCACTGTTTTGGCCGCATATAATTGCGGGGAAGGAAGAGTATTGAATGTCATCCGGCGCCAGAATGTGAATTATCTGGACAATTTCTGGGATCTTTACGAGCGACTGCCGCGCGAGACCGCGCGCTATGTGCCCAGATTTTTGGCAACCCTGCATATTCTGGATCAACCGGAAAAATACGGCATGAATCTGAGTGATTTGGATATGCCGCCGCAATATGAAACGGTAACGATTGCCAAACAGGTGCATCTCAAAGACGTCGCCAGAGCGCTTGCGGTTGAAGAAGGCGCACTCAGCGAACTGAATCCTGAATTGCGTTATAAAATATCCCCGGAAGATAGCTATCCGCTTAAGGTCCCTTTGTATAAAAGTAGCATTTTATTAACTCAACTGGATGAAATACCGGTGTCGACGCCGCCCCAGCGCGCATACGTTTATCATCGCGTCCGTCCCGGCCAAACCCTTTCACTGATTGCCAAACGATACCGGACCAGCGTCTCAAGGATCATGCGGGCAAATAATTTACGTCGATCAAATTATATCGTCGCCGGCCGATTACTCAAAATACCCCAGAGCGGTTATCGATATCATCCGCCAAAAGTTCCGCTGCCGAAATACGGCCGCAGTGTTGTCCATGTGGTTAAAAAAGGCGATTCGCTCTGGACCATCGCCAAGCAGTACGGGACAACAACCAAAAACATTCAAAAACTCAATCATCTGAGAACGACGGATCTGCACAAAGGCCAAACCCTGACCATTTTTGCGGGCAAACAAACGCCGCCGCAAGTCGAAGGCTTGAGCACCTATCAGGTAAAATCAGGTGACAGTCCGTTTTTAATTGCCAAAAGGCACAAGATGCCATTGAACCGTTTTCTATATTTAAATCAGCTATGGCCCAGTGACACCATTTATCCCGGGCAGACCGTATATATTGAATAGCACCGGATTCAGATGCCTGTCTTCCCGCAGATAGGGGATGCGCTGAGCGGACGTTTGCGGACCCGTCTGATCTATTTGAAGGCCCAAAAATAAAGGCGGATAAAATCTGGTAACGCTTCTGATATTTCCAGGATTTTCTTTTTTAGAACCCACCTCAAAAGGATTGAGCTGGGTTCTATTTTTATGCGCTTCTTTGCTCCATCCAACTCGCGAGTTATCCCGAACGCCGGTTTAATCGATGCCCGAAAACGAGGCCGCATTTTGGGCTTGCAACCGGCTTTATTCCAAAATAATAATAGAAACGGCTGTCAAACCGTCGAACATCTGGAAGGAGGGCCCATGAGCGCACTCAATTATAATCTTGCGGATCAGGTTTTTGTCGTCACCGGCGGCAGCCGGGGCATCGGATTCGAGATTGCCAAGTTGCTGCTTGACCAGAAGGCCAGAGTCGTCATCTGCGGCCGAAAGCAGGAAGGTCTTGATCTGGCTGCTCAGGAGCTTGGGGCCGGCGATAATCTGTTGGCAGTTCAGGCCCATGTTGCCAAAAATGAAGAGATCGAAGCACTCTTTGACCAGACCCTGGAGCGTTTCGGCAAACTGGACGGACTGATCAACAACGTGGGCATGAACATCATAACCGCTGTGGTGGATGCCGATCCCGGCTTGTGGCATAAAATTATTGATTCCAATCTCAACGGCAATTTTTTATGTTCTCGCAAAGCCGGGCAAATTATGCGCAACCAGCAAAACGGAAAAATTGTAAATATTTCTTCAATTGCCGCCAGAAGGTCCGCCCCGGCTATGGGAATTTATGGAATTGCCAAAGCTGGCATCGAGATGCTGACCAAAGTACTGGCGCAGGAATTAGCCCCATTTAATATCCAGGTGAATGCCGTCGCCCCGTGTATGGTTCGAACCGCTTTCAGTGAGCCCTTCTGGTCAAATAAAGATCTTCATGAAGCCATCGTTAAAACGATTCCGCTGGGCAGAATCGCGGAGCCCATTGATATCGCCCATCCAGCCCTTTTCCTGTGCTCGGCCGGTTCTGATTTTATTACCGGCCAAACCCTGCTCGTAGACGGTGGTGCCAGCGCGATATGACGTTTGAGAACAAACATCGGCATTCAACGAGATGGTCTGTTATCACCGGCGCTCCCTGTTCGGGCAAAACAGCCGTCATCCTTATGCTGGAACAACGGGGGTATCAAGTGGTCCATGAAGTTGCGCGTGCCTATATCGATAATTTATTGATGAAGGGCAAGACGTTACCGGAAATAAAAATCGATGAATGGGCCTTTGAACGCCATATTCTGATGGAAAAAGTCAGGATTGAATCCAGGCTCAAGAAAAATGAAATTATCTTTTTTGATCGTGGGGTACCGGACAGCATTGCTTACTACAAACTAAACGGTCTCGACTCCGCCGAACCGTTTCAAAAAAGCGGTGAGGTTCGCTACCAAAATGTATTTCTATTTGAAAGGCTTAGTTTTTTGACGGACCCGGTGCGCTCCGAAAATGAAAAAACAGCCCGGCGTCTGGGCCGGTTAATCGAAGAAAGTTATCAATCGCTGGGCTATGACCTTATCCAGGTACCGTTGCTCAGCGTTGAAGAGCGCACTGAATTTGTTTTAAAGCGCCTTTAGCAGCTTTTCTTTTTCTATTTTGGTCAGGTACCGCCAGCTGCCTGATGGCAGATTACCCATCTTGATGTTGGCGATTCGAATCCGTTTCAAATGCGTAACCTGGTTTCCCACTTTCCGAATCATCCGTCTGATTTGCCTATTTTTGCCTTCCTGTAAGACAATCCCGAAGCGTCTGGCGGAAATCCGTTTAACGCGCGCCGGGCGTGTCCGCGTCCCCATCATCGGCAAACCCTTCGCCAGTTTTCGCAACGCCCCCTCGGGCAGCGGCTTGGCTACGGTGACTTCATACTCCTTCTCGTGGTTAAAAGATGGGTGCGAAAGCCGGTGGTGCAGATGGCCGTCATTGGTCAGCAATAAAAGCCCCGTTGATTCCTTGTCCAGCCGCCCGACGGGATAGACTCTCTCGGAAATATCCAAAAGATCCAGCACAATTTTTTCATTTTGCTGATCGCAGCTGGAGACATATCCTTTGGGTTTATTCAGCGCGATGTAGATCGGCGCGCTATCGGATCGAATGGCATCACTGTCGACTTCAACAGCGTCCCGCTCCGGGTCAACTTTTATGCCAAGTTCGGTGACAATCTTTCCGTTAACCTTTACCCAACCGGCTTGAATATATTCTTCGCCCTTGCGTCGAGAACATATCCCTGCTCTGGAAAGAAATTTCTGCAGCCGCATCTCTGTCATGGTTGTCCTGCTTATAAGTGCCTAAAATGACTAAAGTGAGTTAAAATGCCCAAAATAGTAGTGTCGCTTTCGCTCCGTCTTTTATATATAGATGAAATAAATCCTTAACTTTAGTCACTTTAGATCACTCCCAACTTTAGTTCACTTGTAAATGTGAGCACCCCGATCGATATCGCAAAGCTGCCGGGAAAAAGATTTGCATTTGAAAAAAAGTTACGAGCGGTAGTCAGCGTTTATCTTGACATAGTCGATCGAAAAATCACAGGTAAACACCGAAGACGTTCCTTTGCCGGCCTTTAAATCAATCGTTATGGTATATTCTGGCTGTTTGAGAACCTGAGTGGCCCGGGCCTCGGCCTCTTTGCCGCAGCCCATGCTGCTTTTTACCATCAACACATCGGCAAAATAAACATCGATCGCATCCGGTTGAATCGGCACCCCCGCCCGGCCGACTGCCCCGAGGATTCTGCCCCAGTTGGCATCCTCTCCGAATAGTGCCGTTTTTAGAAGATTGGAATGGGCGACCGTATCGGCAATCTGGTAGGCATCGGCATCTGAGTTGGCCCCCATCACTGCGATCTCGACCAGTTTGGTAGCGCCTTCGCCATCCTTGACCAATTGTTTGCCCAGCGACATCAAAACCACATCCAGGATGCCTTGAAATTCTTTTCTGTCGGCGTCAGTGTTGATCACAGCCCCGGACTGGCCGTTCGCCATCAAAAGAGTGGTATCGTTGGTACTGGTATCACCGTCCACGGTAATACGGTTTAAAGAACGGTCCGTCGAGGCCAAAAGCATCTCTTTGAGCAGCGCCGGCTCAGCCGCAATATCGGTCATGACAAAACACAGCATTGTGGCCATGTCCGGGCGGATCATCCCGGAGCCCTTGGCAACCCCGGTCACCGTAAATTCGGTAACACCCAGCTGGCCCTTCCGGGTAACAACCTTGGGCACGGTATCGGTGGTCATGATGGCCTCGGCAAGCAACGATACGCCATCGGCGGCCAGGGTATTGATAAGGTCCGGAAGCGCTGTCTGAACCTTCTCAACGGCAAGCGGCTCTCCGATTACGCCGGTGGAGGCCACCAACACCTGTTCTTCTGGAACATCCAGCTTTGCGGCCGTCCAGCGTGCCATTGAAATGGCATCCTGCATCCCTTTTGCGCCGGTGCAGCAATTGGCGTTGCCGCTGTTGACAATTACCGCCTGACAGGTACCCGAGGTGATCCGCTGCATATCCAGCAGGACCGGGGCGGCCTTTATTTGATTGCGGGTAAATACGCCGGCAACTTTCGCCGGCGTTTCGGAATAAATCAGTCCAAGGTCTTTTTGACCATTCTTTTTCAATCCTGAGACGACTCCGGAGAATTTAAAGCCCTGACACATGATGTTCTCACAAAAGATGATGGTTGGCGGTTTGCACAAAGACAGACATTTCAATGGCGATCATCTTATAGAAAAAACCGGCAGCTGTCCACAAAGATGTCAATCCGCCTGCCGGCCGATTGGCATTATCCGGCATCAATTGACATCCTGATTTCTTTTCGCTACGTTGCCGGAATGTTTCGCAAAGGCCAAATCACGAGAAGCCATCTTAAAAATGCATTTCACACCCGGATGAACTGCTAATTTTGCGACAACTTAGAATAACCGATCGTAGAATTGTCGAGTAAGAGAAAAAAGATGGCGGCAAAAAATATCACGCGCTGCCCGCATTGCGGAAATGCGCTCATCATAGAACGCGCCTGACCTTATGTATACCTGCGTTGCAAGGTCTGCAGCCAACGGTTTCCTTTGAAACGGGTTTCCGATTCGCTGGACGAGGATATTGAAACCGCCCTCGGCAATTTCACCTGTGACAGATTGTAGGACAAATGGTTTTAAACAATCTTTTCCCGGTATTTGCGCTGCTGCTCTTCGGCCACCTGCTAAAGCGGGTCGGTTTGACCCATGATGCGTTTTTAAAAACAGCGGATAAGCTCATATACTATATTTTTTTTCCGGCGCTGCTTTTTTGGAAGATTGGTGCCGCTGCATCGGATCAGGTCGGCGATCCGGGTCTTTACAAAGCGGCAATTTGTGCGGTGATCAGTGTATATGTGTTGAGCAGCCTGTATATTAAAGTCTTCAGCGTGCCCGCCTATCAAGCCGGTTCTTTTTCACAGAGCTGTTATCGTTTTAATACCTATATCGGAATGGCCGTCATTCTGAATGCATTGGGAGAAGACGGCGCCCGTCAGTTCAGTATCCTGATCGGTTTGATCATTCCGATCATCAATATCCTGGCTGTGACCACCTTGTCCTGGTATTCAGAAAAAAAAGTATCGCTACTGCAACGGATTCGGCTGACAGCCAAAGCGCTGATTTCCAATCCATTGATTATCGCCTGCCTCGCCGGTATCGCCTACTGGAAACTGATTGGCGGGTTTCCGGTCTTCGTCGACAACACCTTTGGGCTGGCGTCGTTTGTTACCCTGCCATTGGCCCTGTTTTCCGTTGGCGGCACGCTGACCCTGGGCGGCATGAAAAACCATTTGAAATTATCCCTGGTTGCCGGCGTGTTCAAACTCATCCTTCTTCCGATCATCGGGTATTTTTTTCTAAAAATATTTAATGCAACCGGAATTTCTTTTAGGGTCGGCATGATCTATTTCGCCTTGCCGACCTCAACAGCACTCTATATATTGTCTTCCCAGTTAAGCAGTGATACTCAACTGGCATCGACCGCCATTGCGCTTTCGACGATACTGTCGTTTTTCTCATTGTCAGTGGCGTTGTTGATCTAACTTAAACCCGACCAACCATGACAACAAATTTTAAGTTGATTATTGAATACGATGGCAGCCGATATCATGGCTGGCAGCGTCAGAAAAAGGACCGCAGCATTCAGGGCGAAATTGAAACAGCCCTGGAAACAATAACGGCTCGCAGCGTGACGCTTATTGGATCGGGGCGCACTGATGCCGGCGTCCATGCCCAGGGTCAAGTTGCCAATTTTAAATGCGACACCCGGTTGCAACCCGCAGCGCTGACGAAAGCGCTGAACAGTCTGCTGGAAGATGATATCGTGATCAAGGTTTGCGAGGCGGTGAGCCCGTCCTTTCATGCCCGCTATGATGCCAAGAGCAAGGTTTATCATTACCGAATTCTAAACCGACCGGTACCGGCTGCCATCGGGCGCCAGTATTCATGGTTCATTCGCAAAGCACTGAACCATGAGGCGATGCGGGCCGCCATTGCCCTCATTATCGGCCCCCATGATTTCAAAGCCTTTGAGGGCACCGGCAGTGCCAGACTGCATACGACCCGTCACATTTATTCAGCCGAACTTAGCGAGCAAGACAACGGGATGTTCGTCTTTCAAATCGAAGCCGACGGATTTTTAAGGTATATGGTTCGCAACATTGTCGGAACGCTGGTGGATGTGGGTCTTGAAAAATTAAAACCCCATGATTTCAAGCGAATCTTAGATTCCCAGGACCGTTCCCGGGCCGGTGCGACGGCTCCAGCAAGGGGGCTGACGCTCATAAAGGTAAATTACGAGTGAGCATCTCAAGAACTGGTTTTGGCTATATCCAGGGTTGATGCGTTATCTATCCAATGCTATAGAAGGCGGCTAATGATTTTAAGTTCGTGCCTCATCATTTTTAACACCAGTAAAAAGGATTTTAAAAATGACAGATTTCAAAAAACTGAGTGAACAGGAACGTCGCAACATTAAAAAAGATCTGCTGCAGCGTTATGGTGAATTTCAGTCCCGCCAGATCACACTGGACATGACCCGGGGCAAACCCTGCTCCGAGCAGCTTGACCTGGCGCTGGGGATGCTGGAAGGCGATATCGGTAAAGCCTATTTGACTCAAAATGGCCTGGATTGCCGCAATTATGGCGGGCTCGACGGTATTCCGGCGGCAAAAATTTTGTTTGCCGACTACATGGGCGTTGAACCCGGTGAGTTGATCCTGGGCGGGAATTCAAGCCTCAATATGATGCATGACACGATTTTGCGCGCCATGGTAAAAGGGTTGACCGACAGCGCCCTACCCTGGGGACAACTTGAGAAGGTTAAGTTTCTGTGCCCGAGCCCCGGATACGACCGGCACTTTTTTATTTGCGAATATCTTGGCATCGAGATGATTCCAATCGACATGCAGGAAAACGGCCCCGCCATGGACTCAGTTGAGAATCTGGTTGCCGAAGATGCGGATATCAAAGGGATCTGGTGCGTTCCCAAATACAGCAATCCGACCGGTGTGGTCTATTCTGACGAGGTTGTTGAGCGTCTGGCGAACATGAAGGCCCGGGCAGCTGATTTTAGAATTTTTTGGGATAACGCTTACGCCGTTCACCATCTGGCGGACAGGCCGGCTTCGCTAAAAAATATTCTGACCGCCTGCAAACAGGCCGGCAACCCGGAACGCGCCCTTATGTTCGGATCAACGTCAAAGATCTCTTTTGCCGGCGCCGGTCTGGCGATCATGGCCGGAAGTCAAAAAAATATGCAATGGGCAACAAGCCAGATGGCCTTTCAAACCATCGGCCCGGACAAGCTCAATCAGCTGCGCCATACCCTTTTCTTTAAAGATATGGGCGGCATCGAAGCCCATATGAAAAAACATGCCGCGATTTTAAAGCCAAAGTTCGATGCGGTCCAAAGCATTCTGGAAAGCGAACTGAAAGGGAAAAATATCGCCAGCTGGAGCAAACCGCAGGGAGGCTATTTTGTCAGCATTGACACGCTGGAAGGCTGTGCGGCTTCAGTTATTAAAAAGGCCGCTGACGCCGGCGTAAAGCTGACACCGGCCGGTTCGGCTTACCCGTATCAGAATGATCCCCTGGATCGCAATATTCGCATCGCACCGTCTTTCCCGCCATTAGACGATATTCGGGCTGCCATGGAGCTGGTTGCTGTCTGTATTCAACTGGTTAGCCTTGATAAAATCTAGCAGTGGCTGCAAAACACCATCAAAGGCCCAATGGCTGCGTTGCCCCGCAAGCGGGAAACCTGATCTGAGGTTTTGAAACCACTTAAAGACATAAAGGGTCTAACGCGCGTTGATGACGGATAACATTCATCGTGCCTGCATAAAGCAAATAAAAACCCCGCCTTAAACAAGGACGGGGTTTTTATTTGGAATAATGAATCTTGCCGCAATCCGCATCAGGCGGATGGATCAAACAAGATTACGCCGCAGGCGTTCCGTCAACGCAGATCGCTGGTGCCGTATGCCGGCCCCTATCTGCTCTTGCGTTTGGATGCTTTCAGCGGGTTAATTTTTGTTTTGGCTTTATTGGATTCAACGGCCAAATGGGTCGCCAGGTTGCAATTGCCGTTTCTCCACTTAATGGAAGGTTCCGGGCAAGCCTTGCAATACCATCCGGAAGAAAGTTCGGTGCCGCGGTTGCAGCCATTGCACTGCTCGACGATCTGGTTACAAATTCCACCCTTATAGGAGCATCCTTTTGAAGTCATAAAAGAGCACTCCATGCCTTTTTTAATTGTTGCGCAATTCATTGGAATCACCCCCTTCCGGCGCTAAGTCGTAAAATATAAAGAATCTGGGTTCAGCTTCCGGCCGGCAGGGCCTGCAGCCCGGAGGGAGAACCAGGTTTTCACTGTAAAAATAACGATGGGTCAAACTGCAGCAATATGCGTGCCAGTTTAGATTATCAAAAAAAGTTTCCGGAATATAATGGGGCTGGGGCTGCTTGTCAATAAAAATTTAAAAAAATATCTCAGTTGTGATAAGATAGTCCGCAATGGGATAGAGCCGCAGTGGTTGCAGCAGTTAACGCATTTTGTTTGAGGTGATTATGGATTCAGCATCTATTGAGACCGATATACCCATCCTGGGTGAGGCCAAAATACCTTCGCCGGTTCAAAACCGTGCCAAGGGCGCCAACGGCATCACATTTGCTGAAGATAATGAACGGGTGGTTGTTGATGTCAACACGCTAAGTCTGGTCCAGCAGATCAAAGACGGCCAAACACCGTCTTGTTTTGAACTGGCAGGCCCCAGAAGCAACATTTTTTTCGACCCCAGCAAACTGCGCTGCGCCCTGGTGACATGCGGCGGGCTTTGCCCTGGGTTAAACGATATCATCCGTTCCATTGTTCTGGAGCTTCACTGGGGTTATGGTGTTCAAACGATATACGGGATCCGCTTTGGCCTTCAAGGATTCATCCCTGCATTCAGCCATCAGGTCATTGACCTGTCCCCGGGCTACGTCGTCAATATACACGAAAGAGGCGGGTCGGTTCTGGGATCTTCCAGGGGCCCGCAGGATGTCGAAGAAATCGTTGATTGCCTGGAACGCATGAACGTGGGCATCTTATTTATGGTCGGGGGCGACGGAACCCTTATTGCCGCTACCCGGATTGCAGATGTCATCCTGAAGCGAAACCTGAAAATCAGTGTGGTCGGGGTCCCCAAGACCATTGATAATGATATTTATCTGGTCTCCCGCTCGTTTGGCTTCGATACGGCTGTCGATGTTGCCACCCGCGCCATTATGAGCGCCCATAATGAAGCCCAGGGCTATCCAAACGGCATTGGCCTTTTAAAGCTGATGGGCCGGCACTCGGGCTTTATTGCGGCAACTGCCGTATTGGCTCAGCAGGATGTTAATTTTGTTTTAATCCCCGAGGTCGATTTCGACCTGAATGGACCCAATGGGCTGTTAGAGGCATTGCGGCAGCGACTGGCAGACAGAGGGCATGCGGTTATTGTTGTCGCAGAGGGCGCCGGGCAAAAATTTTTTGAGAAAGAAAAAACCGAACGCGATGCCTCCGGTAATATTAAACTCAAAGATATCGGGATATATCTTAAAGAGGCCATTATATCTTATTTCGACGCAGAAGACATCAACATCTCCACCAAATATATCGATCCAAGCTACATGATCAGGAGTTTACCGGCAAATGCCAACGATCGCGTTTTTTGCAACTTCCTGGGGCGCAACGCGGTCCACGCCGGCATGGCCGGCAAAACAAACCTGCTAATCGGGCACTGGAATAACAACTTTGTGCATGTCCCCATGGAAACGGTGGCCGGGAAACGCAAACAAATCGATCCGAAAGGCAGTCTATGGCGCAGCGCGCTGGAAGCAACCGGGCAGGGATCACTTAAGAATGAGTAAGGTTGGTGTTTAGTTTTTAGTGTTGGGTGTTTGGTATATCGCATTCCCTGATTCCTACCGAACTAAATACTAAACACCAGACACTGGACACTAACCACACCTTAATCTTGTTCTAATTCTACAAACTTCCTCCCCTTGATCCTCAGAAGGTAAAGCTGCTTTTGCGCATCTCCATTCTCATCAAAATAAGTCGGGCCGGTGATGCCCGAAAAAACCGACATATTTAAGAGCGCATTTTTCAATTCACTTTTAAATCGCAGATCGGGTTGATTAAGAACGCCGAAGACCATCATGGCTGAATCGTAAACCACCGCTTCAATGAATCCCGGCTTTTCCTCATAGGTCTCCTCGAAAATTTGGACAAAATCCTGCACAACCGGTGCCGCGCTTCCCGAAAAAAAACCATCGGGCATAATGGCGCCCTGAACAAATTGGGAGGCCATTTTAATCAAGGTATCAGAATGCCACAGATTCGTGCCCAGCAGATAAATATCTTTGACATCATAAAACGCCAGCTGCGGAATAATCAAGCCGGCGGTGCGGGGCGAATCCGGTATGAATATGGCATCAAAATCAACAATTGCCTCCGGCTCCTCATCCCCAGTTTTTTGTTCTTGATTTCCATTTGGGCTATCCTGATCTGCCGGCGAGTCGGTATCTCTTAGATTCTCATCTTCTTCCCCGCTCAATGGATCCGCTTCCTTTAAATCCTCGGGAATATCATAATACAGCCCGACAAGTTTTTTGATGGGATCAGCAAAATCCGTATGCTGCGGGTTGTAGGCTTCGACCCCGACAATTTTTCCCCCATTTTCAAGCAACCGATCCCAGAACAAATTCATAAATGTGACACCGTAAGTTTCATCGGGATAAAGAATCGCAAACCGATTCAAACCGAGGGTGTTGGTGGTAAAATCAGTTAGGGCCTTTACCTGCATCGACGGGGTAATAAAGTTCCTGAAAACATAATCACCGATCGCGGTAATATTGTCCTTCTGCGTTAAGGTAATGATGGGGATTCTGTTTGCCTGGGCTTCAGCAGCGGCAACCTCGGCTGTGACAATGGGCCCGATGATGGCGGCAACCTTCTCGTCGATCAATTCCTGCATCGCCAGGCGTGTTTGATCCGGATTGCCTTGTGAATCTTTGACAACAATATTCATCTGTGGGCCGCTGGATTGGGCGCTGAAGCGTTCCAGAGCAAGTTCAAGGCCTTTTAAAGCCCGAAAACCGACTGCTTGATAAGGACCGCTAAGCGGCAGCAGGCAACCAATGGTATAGCGATTAAATAGCGCACTTTCTGTTATTTGTCTGATCAAATCTTCAGCCAGCGCCGCATTTTCGTGATCAGGGTATTGCGCTATAAATTTTTCAAAGGCCATCAGGGCATCATCATATTTTTCCTCCATGGCGTAGTTCAACCCCAGCTGAAACATCAGGTATTCACGGGGCAAATTTTTCTCCCAACTTTTGAGCAACTCGATGATTGTTGCTGAATCAAGCTGGGCAATGGATGTTTTTATTTTCTGGGCAATGGCCTCCTGTTCCAATTCTGAAGCAATTTGCTGGGCCTCGACATAATATTTGAAAGCATCTGCTGGCGATCCGAGCGCCAGGTAGGCATCACCCACCAGGGCATAGGTCCGGAAAATGTGTGGGGCTGAATCGAGACTTCGCAAAACGTCGGACGCCTGCTCAATAACCGCTGAATAGGCCCCTTCCTGGTAAAGTGTAAACAAAATCTCCACCCGGGCATCCGGGTAGAAAGAACTCCGGGGGTATTCTGAAATCAGGCGGTTATAAGCGCGACGCGACTCAACATAGTTGCCTAAAATTGAATTGATTTTGCCGATTTTCATCAACGCAGCGGGAGCCAGCGGTCTGTCGGGATACTGATTGACATAAGCACGATAAGCTTCCAGAGACTGCTGGTAATCTTGAAATTCAAACATTTTCTCGGCTGCAACAAAAAGCTCATCTTCAACGCCGATCGGAGCGGGTTCGGTGGAAACCGGGGGTTTTGGCGCACATGCGCTGAAAATCAAAATAAAATACAAAAGAATAATGATGCGGCTGGCCTTCATAGATCGTAGCGATATTCTCATATTTTTATGTGGCGTTATTCGTTATCGGTTATGGGTTTTAACAGAATAAACCGGTTTCTAATATATCATCAAACCGTGAATAAGAAAATAAGGTTTCGGGTGTCAGCCGTCAGTTGTCAGCATTGACAGGTCTGAAATTTCGAAAGTTCAAATACGCTAAACTGACACCTGACACCTGAACACTAAAACCTTATCTAATCCGTATCCTGATACCTGCGCTGCACCGTGCGCAGAAAGTCGAGGCTGGAAAAAAATATTTCCACCAGTTCCGGATCAAATTGGCGGCCGGATTCACTTTCGATCTGATCAAGCACTTTGGATTCATCCCAGGCTTCCTT
>JBFFCW010000055.1:0-14316 GCA_041559695.1 Desulfobacterales bacterium | reverse complement strand
CCGCAGCGATCTTTATGATCACACCGGGATCCGGCAGGACCCCAATCTGGCATTCCCCCTGGATCGTTTGCGGGAACTGGTTAAAAGCGGGCGCATCGGTTCGTTAAACCGACGGCATTTGTCCTTTATGGGATCCATTACAGCCCCCGGGCGCCTGATAAAAAAAACCGCGCCGCCAGCGGTGCGCAAACTGGTTGAAGATGGTGTTGATGTTGCCCTGCTGGTGCCTGTCTGACCGATATGCAACCAGGCCGTGGGCCTGGTCGCAGCGGAACTGGAACGCCAGGGCATCTCTACCGTGGCAATTCAGTTGTTGCGCAGCGTAGCCGAGAAGGTGCGACCCCCGCGCGCGCTATATGTTCCTTTTGATCACGGTTACCCTCTGGACGCGCCCAACGCCCCCCGACGCCAGCATGCGGTCATCGAGGCGGCGCTGAAGATGCTGGAAGAACCGAACTTACAACCGCCGGCGATTGTCGATTATCAGCCGGAGAATAAAAATAATTAGCCACGGACCCACACAGACACTCACAGACTATTTTTTTTATCGGACCTGTCGTATACTAATTGTTTGTGTGCGTCCGTGTGGGTCTGTGGCTAAGGCTACAAAGGAACGATGATGCAATTCAAAAATCTTGAATTCAAAAACACAGACGGCCAGACACTTTCGGCCAGATTGGACTTGCCGGTGGACAGCAAACCGGCGGCCTATGCATTATTTGCCCACTGTTTTACCTGTTCCAAAAACATAAAAGCCATTGCCCATATCAGCCGGGCGTTAACCCGTGAAGGCCTGGCTGTGCTGCGTTTTGATTTTACGGGTTTAGGTGAAAGCGAAGGTGATTTTGCCGATACCAATTTTTCTTCAAATGTTGACGACCTGATCGTAGCGGCGGATTTTTTGAAATCCAATTACCAGGCCCCCGAAATATTAATCGGTCATTCGTTCGGGGGAGCCGCTGTGCTCCAGGCTGCCGGCCGAATCCCATCTTCAAAAGCCGTGGTCGCCATTGCCGCACCATCTGACCCACAGCACATAACCCGCGCCCTCGGCAGCGCAGCCACAAGTATTCAAAAGCGAGGCCAGGCGGATGTTACCCTGGCCGGCAGAACATTTACGCTGAAAAAGCAATTTCTTGACGATCTGGATTTTGTCAACATGGCAGACACCCTTAAAAATTTGAACAGAGCCCTGCTGGTCTTGCACTCCCCGCTAGATGAAACAGTCGGAATTGAAAACGCCGCCCAGATCTTTCAGGCGGCCCGGCACCCTAAAAGCTTTATTTCCCTTGATACCGCCGACCATCTGCTGACAAATTCTGAGGATTCCCTCTATGCCGGTTCGGTAATTGCCGCATGGGCGCGCAAATACGTTAGCGCTTCTCTTAAAGAGAAGCCCAGAACGGACATAGACAAAAACCAGGTCATCGCTCGAATTGGAAAATCCGACTATGTTACCGATATTATGGCAGCAGGCCATGGCCTGGTGGCGGACGAACCCGTCTCGATGGGCGGAACCGATAAGGGACCGGCACCTTTTGATTTGTTGATGGCCGGCCTGGGGACCTGCAAAGCCATGACCCTGCGTATGTATTCCGACCGCAAGCAATGGCCGCTGGAAGGGGTTACGGTAAGATTAAATCATAAAAAAATTGACGCTGCTGATTGTGAGACCTGCGACACCAAGGAAGGCCAGCTGGATCAATTTGATTGTGAAATCGATTTAATCGGTAAACTCGATGATCAGCAAAAACAGCGTCTGTTGCAAATTGCCGACCGCTGTCCGGTTCATCGGACCTTACATTCGGAAATCATCATCAAGTCGAAGTTAAAGGCGTAATCAGGCCTTACTCCCTAAAGGTTTCAGGTGTCAGGTGTCAGCAATACGAGAATGAAAACATTGGGAATTATCAGATTCTGCCTTTCGTTATCTGTTTACTGTCGTCTGTCATCTGCTTCCTGACACCTGATACCTGAACACTGACACCTATACAACAGTAGATGAATATCCAGCAAAGGATCTAAACCGTGAACAAACAGGACCCGCCCGTTATCCCGTCCAATCGAACCGATGATCTTCAGGGTCTGGAAATCGCTGAAGAGGCCGACCTGGTTCTGTTCATGGCCGGCAATCAGTTTATGGCCATGAAGGAAATCGTAGCGGAATTTAAAACCCAATATCCGGAAATACAAAACATATTTTATGAAACACTTCCGCCGGGCCTGGAACTCAAGCAAATTTTGGCAGAAGGCGCCATATTTCAGAACAAAGCCTTTAATATTTATCCGGATGTTTACAGCTCCGTTAATCTGGCAGCCATGCAACTTCTTGAAAAGGAGGGGCATATCGGTCAAGGCGGTTATCACCGGTATCTGCACAACCGCTTAACCTTGATGGTTCCCCGGGGCAATCCGGCACAAATAACATCGGTGAACGATCTGGCGCGGGGTGATGTCCGCATTTCACAGCCGGATCCTCAAAACGAAGATATTGCCTATCACATCATGAATATGTACCGCCGGGCCGGCGGGGACGAACTGCTGGATCGTATCATGGAAAAAAAGCGGGCGGAAGGGACAACGATTTTTACGATTGTCCACCACCGGGAAACACCGTTGCGTATTGCAAAAAAGACCGTGGACGTCGGGCCCGTCTGGGCGACTGAAGCGGTACATGCCCGATCAAGCGATCTGGCTTTCGATGTGATCGAGCCCGGTGCCGATCTGGATCAACGCGAAAGCATCGATTATTATATTTGCCGCTTACGGAATGCCCCGCACCCGCAAAGCGCACAAAATTTTTTGGATTTCATTCTTTCTGAAAAGGGCCAGCGGATTTACAAAAAATACGGCTTCCTGTCCGGTACGCGCTAAAGGGTTCATTGACACAGCACAAATCGATTATCCAATCAGCCATATGTGCTTTAATCACCAGATGGCATTCACGCGGGGGCGGCATAACCAAACCGGTTGACACGCAGGGGCTTCTTTAATAATCTTCAAGAAGTCAGAAGCCCGACGACACCGATCATTGTTTATAAAAATTTATTCCCTCGAGCAAACACGCAAAATCGTCCTAAAATCGTATGATGAAACTACTTTCCCAAAAACTGGCCGGCTTTTGCATTGTTGTCCTGATATCGATGGCCGGCAGCCATGATTTCGTCCTGGCGGAGCAGCGCTTCATCGACCATGGCAACGGCACGGTTACGGACCGCAAACTCGGGCTCATGTGGGCCAAAAACGACAACCAGACCGATATTTTCTGGAA
The DNA here is from genome assembly GCA_041559695.1 of Desulfobacterales bacterium. Classification (GTDB taxonomy): domain Bacteria; phylum Desulfobacterota; class Desulfobacteria; order Desulfobacterales; family JAHEIW01; genus JAHEIW01. Next base: position 11,045 of record JBFFCW010000055.1, on the reverse strand, counting down.
CCAGATTCAGAGCTGGCTGGCAAATGATTTCCCGGATAGTATTCCGCAGATCTACGGTAACTGGCGCTTGCCGACAGTTAGCGAGGTGCAAAGCCTTTTCGTGGAAGATGCGAAGTATGAAGGATACAGAACCGATTGCGGGCATCCGGTAAAAATCGTCCCTCAAATCCGGCTCAGCTGCATCCTCATCTGGACTTCAGATAGCGCGCTCGGATTACCACTGGCATTTAACTTCAATATCGGAAGCGCGTTTACCATAGACTTACATGACAATAAAGGATGTCGGGTGCTACCGGTACGTTTTTTAGAACAATGAAAATGATCAGCCGCCTTGAAAACTTACAATCCGGCATGGTCGCCGTTGTCGGTATCCCTTACGATGCCGATTCATCCTTCATGCAGGGTCCGGCCCTGGCCCCGGCCAAAATCCGTAAAGCCTGGAATTCAGGATCAATGAATCTATGCGCGGAGTCCGGCATCGATCTCGACACACACACGAATTTTGTTGATCTTGGAGATTTAGACATCGCCGGTGGGCCCGCGACCATCGAAAAAATTGAAAACAGCATCGACGAATTGTTGGGCCATGCCGTGCGCGTCATATCGTTAGGCGGCGATCACGCCATCACCTACCCTGTTCTGAAATCCTACAGCACCCGGTTTGCCAGGCTTGACATTCTTCATCTGGACGCCCACCCGGATCTCTATGACAGCTACGACGGCAACCGCTATTCAAATGCATGCCCCTTTGCCCGTATCATGGAAGGAAAATTGGTGTCGCGATTGGTCCAGATCGGCATTCGAACCCTTAATCCGCATCAACGAAAACAGGCTCAACGATTCGGGGTTGAAATTATCGAAATGCAAAATTTGCACAAGGCCGGCGACATCCAATGGGAAAATCCGATCTATCTATCAATTGATTTAGACGTACTCGATCCCGCATTTGCTCCCGGTGTTTCCCATTATGAACCCGGCGGTATGTCGACTCGCCAGGTAATTGATCTCATTCAGGGACTGCCGGTTCCGATTGCCGGCGCCGACATCGTCGAGTTTAATCCCAAACGGGATCCGCAGGAAATCACCGCAATGGTTGCTGTCAAAATCCTTAAAGAAGTCGCCGCGCGGATGCTCCAATTACCGATTGAGCTGACATGAAAATTAGAACGGTCTGGGATAATCATCCACAGATTACGCAGATTACACCGATTAATAAAAAATAAATCATAAAAATCCACTCATAGAGAGAATAATCTGCGCAATTTGTTAATCTGTCTTTATGTGTTTTTAACCGAATTATCATCTGCGAAAATCTGCGGAATCTGCGGATAAATATTCCACCCATCCGCTTCTCTGCGAATGGTTAGCCCGCCATGCGAGCAAGGCGAGACGGGCGTTGGGCATATGCAATAATGGAGGATCCTGTGAATCAAAAGCCGTTGCAAACCCGTATTTTCGGAAGCACCCGTCAAAACGTCACCCGAACCGGCCTGGGGGGTGAAGGTGTTCTGCGAACCCACGGTCGCCAACGTGAAGCCCGCGCGGTCATACAGGCGGCCATTGCGCAGGGCATAAATTATTTTGACTCGGCACGGGTTTATGCCGACAGCGAGTTGTATTACGGCTGTATTTGGAAGGAACAGCCGGAACTTCGCGCAAAGGTGTTTCAGGCCAGCAAATCGCCCAGCCGGGATAAGGCTTCAGCGGTTGCCGACCTGCAGCAATCTCTTGAACGGCTGCAAACCGATTATCTAGATCTGTGGCAAATTCATGATGTGCGCACACCACAGGACATCGCATTGATCGCCGGCACCGGCGGCGCTTTAGAAGCATTCGTTGAAGCCAAAGCGGCCGGCATCGTCCGATTTATCGGCGTCACCGGACACCACGATCCCCGAATCCTGACCCAGGCAGTCCGTGAATGGCCGGTAGATGCGGTTATGCTGCCGGTAAATCCGGTTGAAGAGATTTTAGGCGGATTTTTAACCGACACGCTGCCGGCAGCCAGAAAAAAAGGGGTGGCGGTTATCGGAATGAAAGTATTAGGCGCCGCCCATTTTATTTTGCCCCGGACCCAAATCACAGCTGCAGCGCTGATTCGCTATGCGCTTTCTCTCGATATTGATGTGGCTATTGTGGGATGCGCGACACCGGCAGAGGTGAAAACTCTGGCGGAGACCGGACGCATGACCCAGCCGTTGGCCGAAAAACAAAGACGTTATTTATCACGTATGTTCAGGCCAATTGCCCGGCAGCTGGCCTATTATCGTGGCGTGATTGATTAAAAATATATTAAAAATGTGGCTGATGCCAATAACATCGTTGTCGGTCTCCTGAAATGATATTTGAAATCGGGTTGAGCCTGTTGGCCCGTTAGCCCGTTTGCCCCTAAAAAATAAAATCTGATAATTTTCCGAATTTAACGGGCTCAACCGGCTCAACAGGCTAAACCGGTCAACCTAAAACCGGTATTTAATATTTTTGAAGTAGCTTCTATCGAATAATACGACCTGTCGGCGTTGGAGGGCATTTATGATCGATATCTCAAAAATAGACTATTCGATATTGGATCGCCCCGAAATATTGATGAATCTGTTTCATCCGCGACCCGAATTCGGAAGGTCGGTATCGGTTACAGCGCATAACGATATCATGATCCCGCTAGAAGCCGAAATCGCTGTCGGCGCTCGATTTCATCTGACCGGCAAATCTGCCTGTAATATTCTTTTTTTCCACGGCAACGGCGAAATCGTGGCCGACTATGATGAATTCGGCCGGATATTGAATCAAGCGGGGATCAATTTTTTGGCTGTCGATTACCGGGGTTACGGCCGTTCCAGCGGCCAGCCCACTGTAACCGCGATGATGCGGGATTGTCACATGATTTTTGATTATGTGAAAAAGTGGCTTGATAAAAACGATTACCCCGGCCCTCTGGTTCTGATGGGCCGGTCCCTTGGCAGCGCTTCGGCGCTGGAACTGGCAATGCATTATGCTGCCGGCATCGACGGCCTGATTGTCGAAAGTGGTTTTGCCTATGCCGGTCCACTGTTGGCGCTTTTGGGGATCGCTATCGCCGAAATCGGGTATGAAGAAGCGACGGGATTTCGCAACATCGACAAAATCCAAACATTTGGCAAGCCCACCCTGATCATCCATGCCGAACGCGACCATATCATCCCCTTCTCCGATGGCGAGGCCCTCTTTGAAGCCTGTCCGGCGACGGATAAAACACTATTGAAAATTTCAGGTGCCAACCACAATGATATCTTCATGCACGGCTTCAAAGACTACATGGCTGCTGTGACAAAATTGTCGGAACGACTGGTGTCCGATACAGACACATAGGCGTTATCCATCCCATCATCTCCACTATCTGCCGAAATCCCCGATTTTCCTTATTTTTTCTTAAGTTTATTCATAATTAAGACGATAACCATTTATAGAATCAAACGAATTATTTTTGGCGGTGAAAGCCGCGCTATCACCTTTTAAAAATAAATCCATATAATTCAAACATGTTATAAGATCACTGGACTCATCGAAAAGGAATTGGAGCCACCTCAAATGGGTATCATTCACATTGACAAACTGAAGCCGGGCATGATTTTGGATCAAGAAGTCAGGGATATCAGTGGACGATTGCTTCTGAAAAAGGAGAAGGAAATCAAGTCCTCCCATATTCGGATTTTTAAGATTTGGGGGGTCACAGAGGTCAATATCCGCGGAAACAATGGCAGCAGGGATATCTCCATCGGACCTGCGGATCCGGAACTAATTGAAAATATAGAAGAAACCACTCAGGACCTGTTTCGTCATGTCGATTTGGAGCATCCGGCAGTTAAAGAAATATTTCGAATTTCGGTCCTGTTTCGCTGCAAGTATGATTTTACCGAAAACAATAAAAATATCGCTCTGGCGATACCCGATAACGGGCAAACGAATGTTGAAAAGGATTTTCTGCAAAAACTCAGCAAGAAAAAGCTTACGCTACCGGAGATACCGTCGATCGTTTTTGAATTAAACGAGGTCATTGCCAACCCTTTATCATCGGCTGAGGATATTGCACAGGTGGTTACCCGCAGCCCCAGTTTAACCGCACTCTTATTGAAAATCGTTAATTCCCCCTTTTATGGGTTTCCTTCTAAAATCGACAAAATTTCACTGGCCGTGACCCTGATCGGCACGCGTGAAATTTCAGGGCTGGCACTTGGCATCAGCCTTATTTCCCTGTTTAACAACATTCCTAAAGAAATTCTGAGTATGCACTCTTTTCTGAGACACAGCCTGGCGTGCGGTATCATCTCAAGGATTTTAGCCGCCCATAAGAACCTTCCCCAGACGGAACAATTGTTTGTCTCAGGGCTGTTGCATGATCTGGGACGGCTAATTCTTTACAGCTACTTCCCAGATGAATCGCAAAATCTATTAAGCCGTGCGCGATCCTCTGATACGCTGTTGTACCTGCAGGAGAATGACGATCTGGGTTGTAATCACACTCACCTGATCAAGCATCTGTTGCAGCTGTGGAAGTTGCCGATGGCACTGGAAAACAACGTATTCTTTCATCACAGCCCCCTTGAGGCCCAGCAGCCGGTACCCGCCACCCTGGTTCATCTGGCAGATATTATAACCAACGGTTTGGGAATTGGTACCAGCGGTGAACGTTTTGTACCGCCGCTGGATCATGCCGCCTGGGAAAACATCGGGCTGTCGCCAAGCTGTTTTGATGTGGTCACCAAACAGGCAACCCATCAATTCTTTGCCCTAGAATCCATGCTGGATGTTTAAAAACGATATGAATAACAATCCCACCATAACGATGGACGCTGAAAAACTTCTGGCCCGCATCGATTATCTGGAAGAGAATCGACGGTTTATCCAAAATGTTCTCGAAATGGCGCTATCGCTGGGTGATTTTCAGGAAAATATTAATAAAGGCTACGGTCCCGAACATGTTTTACAGGAAGCCGATAAACGCATCAGCCGCATGATTCCTTTCGAAGCCAATGCGCACTATCTTGTGGATCAGGAAAAATCGGATTTCAATTTATCGGTGTGCAATGAGAATCGGCTGAAAACATTTATCCAAAAAGAAGTTGAACACATGATCGAACAGGGTTATTTTGCCTGGGCCATCCGCGAAAAGCGCGGAGTTCTGATATCGTCCAAAGATCATAGCCGAAAATTCATTTTACACATTATTGCCACCTATTCACGCATCCGGGGCATGTTCCTCGGATTGCTACCGGAAAAAAACAGCGGCATCCCGGATACTTCCCTGACCCTGTTATCCATCGTATTGCTAAATACAGCCAACGCGCTGGAGAGCCTCGAATTTTATTCGCTGCTTCGCAATCAAAATGAAAACCTTGAAAAAATGGTCGAAGAGCGGACCCAGACGCTGGCCAAATATGAACGTCAACTGCAACAGGTTCTCAAAATCCAGGCCATTGGCACTCTGGCCGGCGGTATTGCGCATGATTTTAACAATATCCTGTTTCCGATCGTCGGGTATACAGAATTGACCATGGATGAAGTTCCCGATGACAGTGTGGCCCATAATAACCTGGAAGAGGTTCTCAAAGCCGCTCATCGCGCCAAAGACCTGGTCCAGCAGATCCTAACGTTCAGCCGGCAGAGCGGGCAGGAGCGCAAACCGGTAGAAGTGCATTTGATCATAAAAGAGGCCCTCAAACTTTTGCGGGCATCGATTCCGGCATCCATAGAAATCATCAATAACATCGATGACGACTGCCATCCCGTAATGGGAGATGCCACTCAAATTCATCAGGTGATTATGAATCTGTGCACAAACGCCTACCAGGCGATGCAGGATAAGGGCGGCACACTGGAAGTCAATCTGAGCGAAGTAAATGTCGGCTACGAAGAAACGGTTAAAAAAATCGGCATGCAGCCCGGCAAGCATTTGCAGCTGCTCGTTCGGGATGAAGGCTGCGGGATGGATGCGGTCGTGCTGAACAGGATCTTCGAACCCTATTACACCACCAAAGAGCAAGGTAAAGGAACAGGGCTGGGGTTATCTGTCATTCATGGAATTGTTAAGAACCACAGAGGCGACATCTCCGTTACCAGTTCGCCGGGAAAAGGCACCACCTTCAAGGTTTATTTGCCGATTACTGAAGATGCTGACATCGCAAACGAATTAGCGCCTTCCAATGGCGCCGCCAAGGGCAACGAACGCATCCTTTTGATCGACGATGAAGAGCAAATCGTTTCTATGGAACAACAGATGCTGGAAAATTTAGGCTACGAGGTCACCGCGCGGACTGACAGCACCAAAGCCCTCGAAGAGTTTTCGGAACAGCCTCATAATTTCGACCTGGTGATCACGGACATGACCATGCCTCAGATGACGGGCGATGAGCTGGCTCAAAAACTGCTGGATATAAAGCCCGACATTCCTGTCATTTTGTGCACCGGTTTTAATGAAGACATTACCGAAGAAAAGGCGCTGGCAATGGGGATTCAAAAATTCGTCATGAAACCGGTGATAAAAAATGATCTGGCCACCACCATCCGCACCGTACTGGATCAAAATTAGCGGCTCTCCGCCTGTTCTCCCCTTTTGTCACTCACCATCTGTTGAGCGCCACGCGTTTAGAATTTATTGCGCTTCGCTCACCTTTGGAATACTGGAATAATGGAACGTTGGAAAATTGGGTGAAGATTTTGGATCGAATTGAAAAAAATCATGATTCATGAGATAAACTTCGCTGTAAAGTTTCAAATAAGCTGCTTAAGCTGATTCAATCTCTTCAAAAGTGAAGTTCTGAAACGATGGAATAGTGGGCGTTCAAAAAATATTATCCATTTAAAATTTATCTTCAAACCGAATTTTGCCGTTTATTCAGTATCGCAGTATCCCAATAGCCATTTATCCAATATTCCAGCATTCCACTATTTCAACTGGGGCGAAACCCCTAACTTGAGACACAGGTGCAAAATGTCCATTCACTCTCATAATTTTGTGGAAACATATGAAGGCCTGGTCGGTTTTGGCGCCGATCGAGAGACAGATGAAAACACGGTAGTATATTACCTTCAAAAATTCTCAGATGACCGCTTGATGAAGACCATCATTAAACGTCTGTCTGATGAAGAGCTCGCCGAAATTTTTAGTTTGATGACCCGGCTGTTAAAAGCGCATCTGGTCAGCTCCGAGTACCACCAGATCTTTTTAAGGGAGGATCAATAATTTTGCTTCTGGCAGCTGGCTGCTGGCCTCAAATCGGTATCCGGTGTCGGGGAAAATAAGGACTGAGTGCTGAGGACTGGGGACTGAGCAAAAAAGCCTGCTTGGCGGCCGACCACTTCAACATGAAGTGTCGGTTTTCGCCATGAATCGTCCTCCTGGGACCATGAGTTGTCGTTTTACGTCATGAGCTGGCACGGCCATTTTCGCCCCTATACCTCAGACCTCAGCACTCAGTCCTCAGTCCTATCTTTTGAGACCTGAAACCTGAACACTGACAACAGGCTGTTGGCGGTTAACAGATGAACAGCTGGGCTTTTGGATCAAGTTGCCAGTGACGAGAAACCAGAAGCAAGTGACAAAAACAGGAAGGGAGAGACGTGCTCACCGAAAAACAACTCAACCGCTATGCAGATGTTTTATTATGGGGCCTCCAGACCGCCAGAAACCGCCAAGCAGCCAAAAAGGACCTGGTGCTGGTGCATTTCGATCTGAAGGCTGTTCGTCTGGCCGAAATTCTATATGCAAAGTTGCTTAGAGCCGGCGCTCATCCGCTGTTACGAATGAACCCGACCTCATCCATGGAACACGACTATTATACCTTGGCAAACGACAGACAGCTGGTCTATATCCCCCCCGGAGAAGAAGCGCTGTTTGCCGGTTTAAATGGCAGCATATCTATTTATGCCCCAGAATCGCTGACGCATCTGAGCAAAATTGATCCAAAAAAAATCGGTAAAGCGGCCGTGGCTAAAAAGAATCTGCGCGATTTGCTGGACCAAAGGGAAGCCCAGGGGAAATTCAGCTGGACGCTGTGCATCTTTCCCACCGCCGAACTGGCAAAACATGCACGCATCACTCAAAAATCGTATTCAGCCCAGGTTGTCAGGGCCTGTTTTTTAAATACAGGGTCTCCGGTGGCGGAATGGCGACGCATTTATAAAGCGGCGCAATTAATTAAGCGATGGCTTAATCGCATGCCGGTTGCTTATTTGCATGTGGAGTCGCAAAACGTGGACCTGCAAATCGCACTTGGCGAAAACAGAAAGTGGGTCGGCATATCCGGCCGCAATATTCCCAGTTTTGAAATATTTGTCTCGCCGGATTGGCGGGGCACCCGGGGCACCTATTATGCGGACCAGCCGTCCTATCGCAGCGGCAATTATGTGAAAGGTGTTCGCCTGAAATTTGAGAAAGGCAGGCTTGCAAAAATTAGGGCTGTAAAAGGGCAAAATTTTGTTAAGCAGCAGCTGGGGATGGATGAAGGCGCCGGCCGTCTGGGTGAATTCTCGTTAACGGACAAACGATTTTCACGTATCAACACATTTATGGCCAACACGCTTTTTGATGAAAATTATGGCGGCAAATACGGCAATTGCCACATTGCGTTAGGATCCTCTTATGCAAATACGTATTCCGGAAATCCGCTCGATTTGACAAAACAGGTGAAGCGCAAACTCGGCTTCAACCAATCCGCGTTGCACTGGGATTTTATCAATACCGAAAAGAAACGGGTAAGGGCCCATTTAAAATCCGGGAAAACAGTAACGATTTACGAAAATGGAAAATTTAAATATGAAGGCGTGTGAGCGGGTTCACTTTCGAATTGGGGAACATGTTATGGATAGCGGTATAAAATGGAACCCGAAAGACATTTTTGATATGGGTCATAAAAAAAGCCGCTGATTGCAAACAATCACGCGGCTGTTCTATTTTACAGCAGGGCCGGCAAAAGAAAAATGTTTCAGGCACTCAATTCACGTTTCGTTGGAATTGTTAACAATTTTTTGACCGACTCCACCAGATCCTGCAGCGGAAACGGTTTGGAAAGGACCGCATCGAAACCCGAATCCTGAGTCTGCCAGGGCGTTCCTGAAATACCGAGAATGGGAACGGAATTTCTATGAGAATTGCGGATGTGCTGAACCACCCCTTTGCCATCAAGCCGCGGCATACGCATATCGGTAATCACCATATCATATCTGCCGTCATCAAATTTTTCAATTCCTTCAATTCCGTCAATCGCGATTTCAACGTTGTGGCCGAATCTTGTGAGCGTCTCCTTGATCACGCCCAGAATACCCTTTTCATCATCGATCACTAAAATCGTGCACATGATTCCTTCCTTAGAATCAGTTGGTGATTAAAATTTATTCAAACTCATATCCAACTTACCCCATATCATATTCGCAAACAGGTTTAATGTCAACTATATGTAGTATCGTCGAACTTTATCTATCACAATATATGGATAATTTAAGCTGGCTGAGCAATCCGCTGCCGGCTGAACCAACCAGAAGTCAGCAGCTTGGGATCGGTTCGAAATCGGCACCAAATTTTCAATGGCATGTCTCTTGGCCGCGCATAAAAAGGCAGTAGCAAGCCCAATTAAATTTCCAGGAAGAAAAAAATGCGGTTGTCCTCAAAACTATATTTGGATAAACCCGATTAAGTGTCAAATCGGATTATACCCGTTTTTCAAATTCGACTGAAAAGAGTTATCAACAATCAGCATCTAACTGGAATCTATTGAAAATAGATCATGATGGGAAGCATATCCATTTATTTCGTGACCTTACCAAATCTAAAATTTTTCTATGAAATTTCAGGTAGATTCGCAGTTATCAACACGTTATCAACAATCTAAGCCGTTAGACCAAACTTGCGTAAACGCCTTTTTTTGGAATTTTCTAGCGGAATGAAAATAGTTGATAAAAATGAGGCCGCACAAATTCACGGCCTAAACCCGTTGTGGTAAAACTGAAAAAGCGCCGGAGCTAAGCAGCGGCGCTTATTTAAATCCAACCCGGCCGGTTTATGGTACCGGTCTCAGCTGAATGATAAATGGCCTTGAAATCACCAGGAGCCCAAAGTTTAATTTGGGGGGCCCGGTGCGTAAATCACTCTAAATTTTGAACTTACCAAAATCCTCCGGTGATAGGCTTTCCAGATAATCAGCCCATTTTTTCCCTTCTTCGCTGGTGTCTAAAATTTCGGCTTCACCGTCTCCGATTTTCGATTTTTGCATGACTTCATCAGCAACATAGATCGGCGCATCAAATCGAAGTGCCAGTGCAATCGCGTCGCTCGGGCGCGCATCCATTTCAAAATTGGCCTCTTCGGAAATAAAATAAATTTTGGCGAAAAAGGTATTATCCTTTAAATCACACACTTCGATTTTTGAAACCGAAATGTTTAAAAGCTCTGTGAAATTCCTGAAAAGGTCGTGGGTCATGGGGCGTTCATATTTTATTTTTTGCAGGGCGGACGCTATCGAAGTGGCTTCAAGCAAACCAATCCATATGGGCATCGCCTGTTCTGTTTGTTCTGATTTCAATATGATAATCGGCGTGTTGGAGGCTGGATCAATGGTCAAACCCGCAATGCTCACCTTATGCAGCATAATTTTCAACTCCTTTCAACCCTCCAGCGGAAGGTTCGACATTTATCACTCTGCCTAACAACGAATGGGAAAAGCCTTTATCGATATGGACGCCGATCATTTTGCCGGTTAAGTTTTCACCGTCAGCCGCCGGTTCATCCATATAAAAATTGACGATCTTATTGGTGGATGTACGACCGGTCCACTGCAAGTCCGGGCTATTCTCAGCTGGCTGGTTGGATACCTGTTTTTTGCTCAATCCATCCGTCAAAACCAGCTGGGTAGTGCCGACCAGTGCCACGTTTTTGCGTCTGGTGAATTTCTCCTGTAATTCCAGAAGAATTTGCAGTCTCTTTCTGATAATCGGCTCAGAAAGCTTATCGGGTAGCTTAACGGATGGTGCCTGGGGGCGATCAGAATATTGAAAAGCAAATAGTCCGTCAAATT
>JBFFCW010000054.1:0-14328 GCA_041559695.1 Desulfobacterales bacterium | reverse complement strand
GGAACAGGGGTGGATCGGACAGGCAATTGATGATCCAGCCGAAGCATTCAAGGTCGCTGTGCAATATCAGCAGCAAAAAAAAAGTGCTGCGATCGCCTTTTACGGCAATGTGGTCGATCTGCTGGAATATGCAGTCAACAATAATATAAAGATCGATCTGTTATCGGATCAAACCTCTTGCCATGCGGTTTATGAGGGCGGCTATTGCCCCCAGGGAATTTCATTTAAAGAAAGGACCGAATTGCTCCAATCCGGCCATGCCGGTTTTAAAGAAATGGTCGATGCCACCTTGCGGCGTCACTACGAACTCATCCAAACCCTGACGGAGCGCGGTACCTATTTTTTTGATTACGGCAACAGTTTCTTAAAAGCCGTCTTTGATGCCGGCGTCAATGAAATTTGTAAAAACGGTACGGATCCCATTGACGGCTTTATCTTCCAGTCCTACGTCGAAGACATCATGGGGCCAATCCTTTTCGACTATGGGTACGGCCCTTTCCGCTGGGTGTGTTTGAGCGGCGAGGAAGAAGATTTGAAGAAAACCGATCGGGCGGCGATGAACTGTATCGATCCGCAAAGACGATTTCAAGATAGAGATAACTATGTGTGGATTCGCGATGCTGAGAAAAACAAGCTCGTGGTGGGGACCCGGGCCCGCATTTTATATCAGGACGCCACGGGGCGCATGAACATCGCTTTGAAATTTAATGAGATGGTGCGCAATGGTCAAATCGGGCCGGTGATGATGGGCCGGGACCATCATGATACCGGAGGCACGGATTCACCTTTCAGGGAAACCGCCAACATCAAAGACGGCAGTAACATCACCGCCGATATGGCGATCCAGTGCTATGCCGGCAATGCCGCCCGGGGCATGAGTCTGGTGGCCCTGCACAACGGCGGCGGCGTGGGCATCGGCAATGCCATCAACGGTGGTTTCGGACTGGTTCTGGACGGCAGCCAGCGGGTCGATGCGGTCATCCGCCGCGCCATTCCCTGGGATGTGATGGGCGGCGTCGCCCGGCGCGCGTGGGCCCGTAACGAAAATTCGATCGACACCAGCATCCAGTATAACCGGATGCGTAAAGGGTCAGACCATATCACCATACCCTACATTGCCGATGATAAAATGATCGAAAAACTTGTCACGGAAAAATTCAAAGATAAAAATAGTACACCTACTTAAATTCGAAACTCGAAGCTCGAAATTCAAAAAAAATCCTAAATCCGAATGTTCCAATGACCAAAACATGGAAGCATTAGATATTCCTATAATCACCATCCTGTCTCGGTTATTTGAATTTTGGTCATTCGAGTTTGTTTAGAATTTCGAATTTAGGAATTCGGATTTATATAAAACCTGATATTTGAATTAACCTTCATTTAGAGGAGGTAAGGTGATATGTCTGGCATGAAGAAAATCATCGAATGTGTGCCCAATTTCAGCGAGGGCCGCAATCCGGAAAACATCGAAAAAATAGTCGCGCCCTTTCGAGGGAAAAAAGGCGTTAAACTTCTCGACTATCAGGCAGACGAAGATCACAACCGCATGGTCGTTACCGTGGTCGGAGAACCGAATGGATTAAAAGCAGCCGTTATCGAGGCTGTGGGCTGTGCCATCGATGTTATCGATATGCGCACCCACCAGGGCCAGCATCCGCGAATGGGCGCCACCGACGTCGTTCCGTTTATTCCGATCAAAAATGTCAGCGTGGAAGAAGCCATTGCGTTTTCCAAAGAAATCGCTGAAGAAGTGGCCCAAAAATATTCACTGCCCATTTTCCTTTACGAAAAATCAGCAAGCCGCCCCGAAAGACAAAATCTGGCCCATATCCGCAAAGGTCAGTTTGAGGCCATGGCTGAAAAAATCAGACAACCGCAATGGAAACCGGACTTCGGCCCCCAAAAGATTCATTCCAGTGCCGGTGTGACGGCCATGGGCGCCAGAATGCCGCTGGTTGCCTACAATGTCAATCTGGGCAGCAGCAACATGGAGATCGCCAACGAAATCGCCAGAAAGGTGCGGCACATCAGCGGCGGCCTGCGGTACTGCAAGGGAATCGGCATAGAATTAAAAGACCGGGGAGTGGTGCAGGTATCGATGAACATGACCGATTACACCCGGACAGCGATTTACCGGGTCTTTGAACTCATCAAAATCGAAGCCCGCCGTTACGGCGTCAATGTTATCGGCAGTGAAATCGTCGGCCTGGTTCCCATGGAGGCGCTGATGGATACAGCCGCCTATTATCTGGGGCTCGAAAAGTTCTCTATCGACCAAGTCCTTGAATCGCGTATCTGGGAGTAATTTTTGATCGAGGCTGCTGGCCTCTACGATGTTTTAGGTGTAGGTGTCAGATGATAAGAGTCAGACAACAACAGGCTAATGCTAAAGATAAAAAATGAACCATCCTATCTGACTACTGTTTTCTGTTTCCTGTCATCTGTTTGCTGACACCTGACACCCGACACTTGAAACCATTGACCAGATGTAATTCATAAAAACCGGTTACTTTGATAAGGATAAACCATGAACGGAAACATGTTGATTAAGAATGTGGAGCAACTGGTAACCTGCAGCGGGTTTAACGCCAAAAAAGGCAAAGAAATGTCCGATCTGCACATCATCGAAGATGGCGCCGTCATCATAAAGGAAGGTGTCATCGAGGCCGTCGGCCAAACCGGGGATATTGCAAAGCAGTTTAAAAAAAGCGGTGCGGATCATTCCGATTTTGATATCATCGATGCCCGGGGCAAAGCCGTATTGCCGGGGTTTGTCGATTCCCATACCCATCTGGTGTTTGGCGGTTACCGGGCCGAAGAATTTTCCTGGCGCCTGCGCGGCGACAGCTATATGGAAATTATGCAGCGCGGCGGCGGTATTGTAAATTCGGTGACCGCCACCCGGCAGGCTTCGGCCGAGGAATTGTTGCAATCCGGCATCAAACGGCTGAATTCCATGCTGTCGTTTGGCGTTACCACGGTCGAGGGTAAAAGCGGATACGGCCTGGACCGCGAGACCGAAATCAAGCAACTGGAAGTGATGGCCCGTTTGAACCAAATTCACTACCTCGATGTGGTGCCGACTTTTTTGGGTGCCCATGCGGTTCCGCCAGAATATAAAGGCAAGCAGGAAGCGTTCATTGATTTTATGACGACCGACGTTCTGCCCCGGGTGGCCGATCAAAATCTGGCGGAATTCTGTGATATTTTCTGTGAAAAAAGCGTTTTTTCAGTTGAACAATCCAGACGCCTGCTGACCCGGGCAAAGGAACTGGGCCTCAAGTTAAAATTGCATGCGGATGAAATCGTACAGCTGGGCGGGGCCGAGCTGTCAGCGGAGCTGGGGGCGGTATCGGCGGATCATTTACTGCAGGCATCCGACCAGGGCATCAAAGACATGGCGGCCGCCGGTGTCGTGGCAACCCTGCTTCCGGCCACCGCTTTCAGCCTTAAAGAAGCATATGCCGATGGCCGAAAAATGATAGATTCAAATTGTGCCGTGGCGCTGGCGACCGATTTTAATCCGGGCAGCTGTTTTACGGAATCCATCCCGCTGGTGTTTGCGCTGGCAACGCTTCATATGAACATTTCCAGCGAAGAAGCCATTAGTGCCCTGACCATAAACGGCGCCGCCGCCCTCGATCGGGCGGAACAAATCGGCAGCATCGATGGCGGCAAAAAGGGTGACCTGGTCGTTCTGGAATTTCCGTCCTACACCTATATTCCATATCATCTGGCAGTCAGCACCGTCGAAAAAGTGATCAAACAGGGCAACCTGGTTTTTGATAAAGACAAAGGAGGAATCATCCATTGCTAAAAGACTTAACCGTAACCGAATTTCTAGAGCAGACGGCATCGGCGGAGCCGTTGCCCGGGGGCGGCTGCACCGCTGCGCTCAGCGCGGCCCTGGCAGCCAGTCTGACAGAAATGGTGGCCAATCTAACCATCGGCCGCAAAGAATTTCAGGCCGTGGAAGATGAAATGAAAAAAATTGCGCGGGCCGCAGCGGATCTGAGGAAAAAATTGCAGAACGATATCGACAATGATGCGCAGGCTTACCGGGACGTGCTGGCGGCCTTTAAGCTGCCAAAAAATACGGACGACGAAAAAAAGCAGCGCGCCAGCGCCATTCAGCAGGCATTCAAAACCGCTGCAACAGTGCCACTGGGCGTAGCCCGGGATGCGCTCAAAATAATGGATTTGGCCTCCCGGGCGATTGCACAGGGAAATCAAAATGCGGTGAGCGATGGGGCGGTAGGTGTTCTGGCTTCGCGGACGGCGGCCCTGGCAGCCCTTTACAATGTAAAAATAAATTTAAGCGCCGTTAAGGACCCGAACTTTGTAGAAAAAATGACCCGCGAGGGCGAAAACCTTGAAAACCAGGTAATCAAGAAAGAAAAAGACATCTTGGCGCATATAAAAATTTAGCTTTCAGCGAACGCTGTTCAGCATTATTTTTTTTCCTTCAATAAGGTTTCGAGATTGGCGAAGGGCTGATGGATGGAAGCTGTCTCCTGCTCGCCGCCCGGCGCCGCCTGGTCAAACCCATCCTGATCCAGATATCGCGAGTGCTCATTGTCGTGGCAGTAGAGACACAGCAGTTCCCAGTTGCTTCCGTTTGGCGGATTGTTCTCGTGGTTGTGGTCTTTGTGATGGACCGTGAGCTCACGAAGTTTTTTGCCTTCGAATTCACGCCCGCAGCGCGCACAGATCCAGGGAAAAATCTTGAGCGCTTGCTCCCGGTAACCCTGCTCCCGTTGCTGTTTGCTGCGCCGGGCCTCGGAGACAATCCGTTCCATTTTGCCTTGGTCTAAACTTATTTTCTTCGATGGCATCAGTTGATCCTCGCGCTGTGTCATTTAAACCAGGCCGAATGGTGCGGATCACCGCGATCACGGCCCTAAAATCAGGCGCTGCGGGTAAAATCCGCAGGCAAATATCATCGGCAACCGTTTCCAGAGGGGAGTGGCCAGTCCTTATTCCGGTCTCGTATAAATCTGCAAATAATTATCAGGCCCGACTTCCGTATAACGGTTCTGTTTAAAGCCGTAGGCCGATAAAATTTTAACAACCTCTTCCGGCGACAACCTCACGCGTTTCGGGGGCCCCGGCGGTCCCTCTTTTTTATAAAACTCAACAATTGCAAGGGTGCTTTTTGATTTCATCACCCTGAGAATTTCTTTGATCACTTGCCGCTCAACTTTATCTGCGACAAGATCATGCAGCACCGTTGCCATCAGGCACACATCCGCACAATCATCTTCAACCGGAATATTTTGAGCGACATCGCTGACAAACGCTGCGAGGTTTTGGATCCCTTTTGATTCGGCTTCTTTTCTTAAACTGAAAATCCCCTCTTCCCATAAATCTACCGCATAGACCTGACCGTCTTTGCCGACGATATCCGAAGCCGCCAGTGAATAGGCGCCCCAGCCGCAGGCGACATCCAGAAATGTGCTCCCTGTTTTTAAATCAAGTTCTTGAAAAAATTTGACCGTATCAATCAGCCCAAAACTGTTTTTGCCGGCACCCGTTGGTTTGGTTTCGTGATCTTTCGTCATTATCATTCTCCTGATCGATCAATAGATCGTCAATTCCTGGCTAGAGGGAAAAATAAAGAGACCGTGGTCCCCGCTCCCGGTTCGCTTTGCACCTCGATTTTACCGTCATGCGCTTCCATGATCGTCTTGCATAAACTCAGACCCAAACCGAAGCCTCCGGTGTCTTTGGTGCGGGACTTATCCACCCGATAAAAAGGTTCGAAAATATGCACCAGTTCCTCCTCCGGAATGCCGATTCCAAAATCCGTAATCCGGATGACGGCATATGATTCCCTTAAATCGCAGGACACCCGAACAGGCTTGCTCTCCGCTTCTGAATATTTGACGGCATTGCTGAGTACATTTTCAAAGACCGTTTTGACCTGCTCGGGATCCACCCGGACATCGATTTCAGAGGGAAGATCAACAACCTTGATGCCCGGAATTTGATTTTCAAAAGTCTTCAACGTTTGTTTCAGAAGCGCGCTTAAATTGGTGAGCTGTTGCTTTAAATCGGCATATTTATGATGCAGGCGGGCTGTTTCCAGAATTTCGGTGACCATTTTTTCCATATCGGCAATATCGTCCTGCAGGTTTTCTTTGGCCTGGCTTTCCGTCAAAAATTCGAGCGCCACTTTCATCCGTGTCAGTGGGGTCCGCAGCTCATGGCTGATGTCCATCAACAGCTGATCTTTGGTATGCAGCATATCCCGGATGCGATCGGTCATGTCATTGAATGCAGCCGCCAGTTCCCGCAGTTCATCCGATTTTTTCAGCGGCACCCGGTGTTTTAAATTTCCCCGGCTGACTTCCTGTACGCCGGTGTTTAGCCATTTTACCGGCCGCAAAATGTGTCGAATCACAAAAAAGGCAACGGCTAAAATTGCCGTTAAAAGGATAAGCATGATCGCGAACAGCCGGTGCCGGGCGCTTTCAACGGGCAAATTACGGGATGGGCCGAAAATAAAGCGGCCCGTTTGCGTGCTGACTTCGATTATATGTCGGCCTTTAAACTTACCAAAACGGACATCGGGATTTTGGTGCCATGGAACAAAGCGGCCTCTGAAAACCGCCGGTAGCGCATCGGATGTGGTCCAGCTTTGATCTGAACTTTCATAACGAATTTCCAAAAAGGACTCGCGGGCGATTTCCCTGGCGCGGTCCAGGGCCGGCGGGTTTCCCATATCGGTAATCAGATAATTGAGGTATTGAACCACATTTTTATGGAACGGGCCGACAAACGCGTCCCGAAGATGCACGAAAAATCCGACCACCACCAGGTTAATGCAAATGCCGGCAAGGACGATCACCACCAGAAGCTTGGTGAAAACCGAACGTATGATTCTGTTAAAAAAATTAATCCGCATGTTTGGGTCGGCAACTATAATCTTTTAGGCTTTTTATTAAAAGCATTCCTGAAATAGTCAATCCTGAATTGAAACCAGCATTTCTGACCAACAAAATCAGGCCATTGAACTCATTGGTGGTTAAGTCAATGGGTTCGCCATCCACTTTTTAGCATGATTCGCTCGGTGTTGCAAAACAACCAATAAGGGTTAGATGAATACTAGAGACTCTGTAGAGGAAAAATATAACCAGATATAAAATATAATGCTTTTCCGAGCTGTAACAGTTTGTAACAAGTTGTAACAACACCCGGTGCCATGCAATCCGTTTTCTATGACTGAAAGGCAAAACCAACCATCGATAGGCGATTGAGTTTGATGCCATGTCAAGGAATTGTCAATTGGAAACTTCGGATGGTATTTTGAAACTCACAGAGGGGAATCTATCGAAGTTGGCTCACACAGCAGCGATTCATCCTTGAGATCAGCCCCGAATCGCTTAACAACCTCTTCCACGGTAAGGGCTTTTTTTGCATTGCCTTCAGCCTGGAACATGATTTTGCCTTCATGGAGCATAATCATACAGTTTCCGTAACGAATGGCTTGGCGCATATTGTGGGTGACCATAATTGTTGTCAAATTATTTTCCATAACAATCTTATCGGTCAGTTCCATCACTCGTTGAGCCGTCTTAGGATCCAGGGCTGCTGTATGTTCGTCAAGCAAAAGCAACTTGGGCAAAGAAAGGGTGGCCATAAGAAGGGTCAATGATTGACGCTGTCCGCCGGAGAGAAGTGTTACGGATTCTTTAAGGCGATCTTCAAGTCCAAGTTGCAGCATTTTAAGTTTTTCTCTGTAAAAATCCCGGCGCGATTTTGTAACTCCCCAGCGCAGGCCTCTTGTTCGTCCACGTAGGTCGGCCATCGATAGATTTTCTTCTATAGTCATGGAGGCAGCTGTGCCCATCAGTGGATTCTGGAATATCCGGCCAAGGTATAATGCTCGCTTGTGCTCGGGAAGATTTGTGACCCGTCTGTTGTCCAAATAGATCTCCCCTTCATCCGGTTGAACCGTTCCGGAAATGAGGTTGAGTAAGGTGGTCTTACCGGCACCG
Organism: Desulfobacterales bacterium; assembly: GCA_041559695.1. Taxonomy (GTDB): domain Bacteria; phylum Desulfobacterota; class Desulfobacteria; order Desulfobacterales; family JAHEIW01; genus JAHEIW01. The sequence continues at coordinate 6,325 of JBFFCW010000054.1, read as the reverse complement.
TTGCTTCCAATAACCGTAACAAAGTCGCCTTCAGGGATATGAAGATCGACCCCATCGATGGCCACCTTTTCATCGATTGTGCCCTTTTTAAATATTTTTCTTGCTCCCTTTACTTTTATCATCAGCGAAATTATCCTGAGCGGAGAAGAGAACCTGAAATAGACAAATGGCAGAAACCTGGGCGAGGAAAAATGAATTCGAAAACGGGTCTAAACTCCCCTCAAATGGAGCTTTCCTTCTTTTCCCTTTTTGAGGGCCGGAAATCCAAGTGCCAGGATCACCATAACCCCGGTGGCCAGCTTTAAATCCGTGGGCGCCAGGCCCAGTCTTAATCCGATGGCAATGATGAATTTATAAATAACCGATCCGACGATGGCTGCCAGTGTCATCCTCTGCACGCTTGCTTTCCCGATAAGGGTCTCTCCGATGATAATTGCGGCCAAGCCGGCAACTATCATTCCGATTCCCATGCCGATATCCGAAAATCCCTGATCCTGAGCTACCAGTGAGCCGGACAGGGCTACAAAAGCATTGGATATACCAAGCCCCAGAACCGTCATGTTGTCTGTGTTTACCCCCAGCGTACGAATCATCTGCTCATTATCGCCGGTGGCTCGCATCGCAAAACCAATTTGGGTATGGAAAAACATATCGGTAAGAAATTTAACACTAAATACAACGACGAAAAAGAATGCAATGATCGGGATAAACCGGTTGATTTCCATGTTTTCTAATGGCGTCAGAATCGTATTGACTGTCAGCAGCTGAATGTTTGATCGGCCCATGATTCGAAGATTAACTGAATACAGGATCGTCATCATTAAGATGCCGGCCAGCAGGCTATTGATCTTCAGTCGTGTGTTCAGAAGTCCGGTACAACAGCCTGCCACAAATCCGCAGATAACAGCCAACATGATGCCGTAGATGGGTGGCACACCCAGCGAAATGAGACGGGCAACTACCGCACCGCCAAGCGCAAAACTACCATCAACCGTAAGGTCAGGGAAAGCCAGGATACGAAAACTAATAACGATTCCCAATGCAACCAGACCATAAGCAAAGCCTTGTTCCATGGAAATCGGAATCGTCCGCAAAAAGCCCTCAAATACCACGGCGCACCATTTTTTTAGGAGGGGAGATTGGATCTCCCCTCAGGTTTGTTGGTCGGGCCTATTTACCCTTTATGACGTTGCCCTGTTCGTCCCAGACCTTGTCAGCGGCCTTTTCTATCAGCGTTAAAGGAAGCTTAGCCCCTTGCTTTTTGGCATGCTGCAAATTGACCCACAGGCTGTAACCGGCTGCAAGACCTGCGGGGACAGTACCGGGATCTTCGCCTTTTAAAATTCTGGCAGCCTTTTTCCCGGCTGTATAGCCGACCATAAAATAATCGAGGCCATAGGCGGCAATGGCTCCTCTTGGAACGCTGTCCCTGTCACCGGCAAACAGCGGAATATTGCTTTCATTGCAGACCTTGACAAGTGCTTCAAAGGCAGAAACAACCGTGTTGTCAGATGTGATATGGATAGCATCCACCCGGCCGACCAAACTCTGGGCAGCCTGCATCACCTCGGAGCTATTGGAAATGTGCGCTTCGATCAGCTTGGCACCCATCGCCTCGATCGTCTCCTTCATCTCCTTAATGTGGAAGGTAACATTCACATCCCCGGGATTGTAAATGGTGCCCCATTTTTTAACACCGGGCATTAAATCCTGGTACATCTTACACTGCAGTGTAATAGGCCATCTATCGCTGACTCCGGTGATATTCGTCCCGGTCTTGCCCATTTTGGGAACAATGCCGGTTTTTACAGGATCCGTTACAGATGAAAAGACAACGGGTATGTTCTTTGTAATTTTGGCAGTCGCTTGAGCGTTGGGTGTACTGATAGCGTGTATGAGGTTAACTTTATCATCCACAAATTTCCGGGCAATGATGGCACAGTTTGGCTGCTCGCCCTGGGCATTTTGGCGATCAAACGTAACGTTTTTGCCTTCAACAAATCCTTCCTCTTCCAGAGCAACCTTAAATCCCTTGGAATCGTTGTCCAGGGCAGGATGCGCAACAATCTGATGCTCACCGATGTGGATCATTTCGGCAGAAAGTCCGGTAACAAAAAGAAGACCCGCCATCCAAAAAATGAGAAATGCTGGCATTATTCTTTTCATTTTTCCCTCCTTTCGAAAGACATTCTTTGCTGGGCCTCTGGCCCATGGTTTTTAATCGGCAATTGAATTGCCGGATAATGCCGATGAATTTGCAAAATTTGGGAATCATCGCGTAATCTGAATTTGGGCGCACAATAATTCGATGGGCCGGCTGCCATAAAAACCCCACGACTATTTTACTTTGTTGCATTATTCGGCTCGATCATAACGTATCGAAATTTTGCGGTCAAGAAGCTGTTGATTTGGAGATTAATCAACGCCGTAAAAAAAATTAGAGACTTCCTGGATGGTCACGCATCTTTTTGATCTGATTCTCAATGAATAGCTGGGGCACAGAGCCAAAAAACGACATTTCAATCTAAAAGCTTGATGAGGGGAGAGGAATGATAACCGACTTCATCACACATACCCAGCTGCTAATCATCACATGATTATTTTTGAGCTGGGCGATAAATGCGTATCGTCTCTTTTTGTTCAAATTTGATCGGGCAACTTATTTCGTGGACACCATACAGGAATAACAACCACAGATAGGCATGGCTCAGGAGGTATCTGCCTCGGCTTGATTGGCGATAAAGACATATCCACTCCCCCAAACGGTTTTTATAAAATCAGGAAATTTGGGGTCGTCTTTTAGTTTTTGGCGCAGGCGACTGACGGCGATGTCAACAGAGCGGTTAAAGGCATCACAGTCCATACCGCGCAACTCCTGCAGAATCTGGTCACGATTCAGCACCTTGCCGGCATTTCTGGCCAGCAATGCCAATGCCGCAAACTCATTGGTTGTCAGGTCAACAGGGTGACCATCCAGCAGGGCAATGCGTTTATCCAGATCGATGGCCAGTCGATCAAAGATCAGGGTTTGATTATCGCTGAGTTGCTGGGTGCGGCGCAAAACAGATTGAATCCGGGCCACCAGTTCACGGGGCTCAAAGGGCTTTGCCAGGTAATCATCGGCCCCGAGCTCCAGCCCGACCACCTTATCCGTGACTTCCCCCCTGGCGGTCAACATGATAATCGGAATATTGCTGGTCTGGCGAATGGCTCTGCAGACCTCAAAGCCGTCCATTTCCGGCAACATGATGTCCAGAATCACCAGGTCGGGCGATACCTGCTGCAGTTTTTTTAACCCCCTGGTCGGTCGGGTCGCCGTAATGACCGCATAACCAAAGTCTTTTAAAAAATCCTTGAGCAGTTGATTCAACTTGGCATCGTCATCGATAATGAGGATGGTCGGGGTCATGATTCATCCGGATTGAAGATCGAATTACATTTGGCTAATACGTTACCAACAGTTTATTTAATTCCGTTGTAGCTGGAGAGATGGAGTGGTGGAGTGATGGAGTAATGGTAGGAAAGACAAAATGCCGATTTTCTGAAGATCCTAACACCACTCCAATACTCCTTTCAAATATCAGTATTATTGATCTGTTAAACACGAATGGGCTTTTGTGGCACGCAGACGGGTAACCTATTCCCATTTATGCTGATGCTTCTCGTGGAAGTATTCAATCTTCGCTACCAGTTTTTCCCGTTGTTCCGGTGACAGGGTTTTATGAAATTCGATCAGACGGGCCATAGCCAGATCTATCATATCATCCATCTGAGCCCGCTTCTGAGCAATGAGGCCTTTTAAATTTTCCTGGTTAATGTCCTCTTTGCGCAGCTCGGCCATCAACTCAGCATGCATGGCCTCTTTTTGCGCATGCATTTCCTTGGCCTTGGCCATAAATTCTTCTTTGATTCCATCGAGTTGCTCCCGTTGCGGGTCCGTCAGGTCAAGGGTTTCGGCAATATAATCCACTATAAATTCCACCTTGCCCTGATGTGAATGGGAACGGCAACCGGTGAAAATCAAAGCCCCTGAAATAAAAACACAGATCAATGCGATTGTTAAACCTTTTTTTACCATGATTCCTCCTTTGTTGTAAAACAACGAATGAGAGTTTGAAAAGGAAATTAAATTATCCATGGCAAAAATATAATCAGAAAATAAACAGAATGCTTTTCAGGGGTGTAACAGTTTGTAACAGTTTGTAACAGCATAAAAACGAAAAGGTGCAAGGCGGTTAATGATTTCAAATTTTAGATGGGCCGGTTGCCCTAAAAATTGCTAAACTTTTATCTCAAAGTGCCGATAAGCGGACTGGAGACTTCTCGGATGCGCGTGCATCTTTTTTTGTCGGGCCCTCAATTCAGATTGGGGTCGTTACCGGGAAAAACAACGGCATTAAGGGAGGTTAACCTGATTATGGTTCAGTCAGCCCCTGTCCTTTAAGGGCAGGGGCTGTACCGAACCAGAAAAGCGTCTGACCGTATCACACCTGAAGGTTTCGATTAAACGGGCATATCATTCCAAACGCTTTTGAGGGGGGGGCATGCAGGCTAAGTTCATTAAATCCACACTGTTTCTGGCGGGTACCGTACTTTTCCTGTCTGTGACTGCCTGCGCGCCAAAATACATTATTAACGGGCGCGTGGTGGATGCCGAAACGGAACATCCGATTAAAGGTGCCGCAGTTGCCATTCGCTGGGTCGAAGATCAGCCTGAAGCCAATTCCGCAACGAGCCAAACATTTGATTCCGCCCAGGAATTTTCCGATAAAGACGGCTATTTTAATATCCCGGATCATTCCGATAAAAATTTTGTGATGGGGGTGTATAAAGAAGGCTATATTTGCTGGAGCAACCGCAGCAGCTTTACCAGCGGTAAAAAAGAAGCAACAATTGTCCGACAAAACATCCGTCTTGCCAATGGCATGCAGGTTCGTTTGGAGCCCTTGAAAGCAGGCGATTCACACGATCAGCACGCCAGCTTTACGGTGCTGGTGGCCGAGGAGGTCACCGAATCCAAGCAAAGCCCATTCTACAATGCGATTAAGCCGCTCTTTAAACGCTGGCGTGATAATCTGCGCCAACAGTTCAGAAAAACGTTCGGCCAGCACAAATCTCCTGAACCCAACTAGAAGCTATCCCAAGAAGGTTAAGCCTGTTTGCCGGTTGAGCCGGTTAAAAAAGGAATTTATCCGATTTTAACTGGACAACGGGCATACCGGGCTCAACGGGCAAACCCGAAGCGGAGATCTGCAATTTTTGATATAGCTTGTGATCTGACAAAAGCTACCGTACAAAAGTGAAACATAACTTATTCATACGCCAGCACGCGGATTAACCCGATGGTCGCCCCGTTATCGTCAGAGGTGGGGGCATCACTGACCGAAATTATTTTCTGTACCTTATTGTCCTCGATAAATTTGTTAACCATGGCATCGAGTTCTTCGAGTTCCTTTTTGGCCTGAAAAATTTTTAACGGGCTTGCAAACGTTTTAACCTTTGTCATAAATCGGCCTCCTTTTTTAAAAGGTTTCGATATCGAAACCTTTTCAGGATTGGGTTGTTTCGTGTTTACTATAAATTCCAATGAGTTGCCAAACAATCAATAAATAATGACTCGATTTAATGACTGTTCTGTAAAAAATATTGGGCAGTATAAGGGTAATACCGCAATAAAATCCGGCAAGTGGTTCCCGTTAAATTTAACTTTACAAAAATTGAACTTGCGTTAAGTTTGAAGCGTTGGATTTAAAATTTTAGGAGGCGCTCATGAAAGTGCTGGTGGCTTTTATCGTGATAATTAATTTGTTCGCCTGCGCCGCGACCCCGCCATCCGATGATGCTCTTTCCGGTCCGGTGGCCGCAAAAAAGACAGCATTCTCAAAGGAGCCGGATACGCCTGATGCCCCCAAACCGGTTAAATCCCCCCATGGTTGCATCATAACCAAAGATTAAGAACTGGGTCGTTTCGGCGGCTTTATCGGTGACTGTACCGATGATCAAAATTGGCCGTATTTCTGGCAGTGCGTGAGCGAAAATTCCGGCAACGGCGGTTTTAAGTAAACCCGATGGGTCACACAAATTAAAATACCGCAGCGATATTGCAGGGTGAGCAGCCTCAAAGTGCAACGAGATGACTTTAAAGCCATCGAGGAGGTGATCAAAAGGGCAACGGTGAACAATAACTTTACTTGACAGGCAGCAAAATACGAATGATTAAAGCGCGCTTAAATAATTGAGCAGTCGGAGAGTTTTTCCCGTCATGCCCGCGCAGGCGGGCATCCCGATTTTTAGCAGAACATTTCTGGATTCCCGCCTGCGCGGG
>JBFFCW010000053.1:0-14356 GCA_041559695.1 Desulfobacterales bacterium | reverse complement strand
GGAAATTCCGCAGACTGAATCTTTGCCTCTTTCCTTGACGCTGAACATGGCCTGATCTGCCAGCGCCAGGAGCTCTGTGAGCGTGTCCGCATCATCCGGGAAGGTGGATACGCCCAGACTGGAACTAATACATACTTTTAAACCCGCTTTTTGAAGATAGATGGATTCCTTGATTCGCTTCCGGATGGTTTCCGCCATATCCAATGCCTGCTGCTTGTCAAATCCGGGCAATACCAGCACAAACTCATCTCCGCCGTAAGCCACGCCGTAAGCGGGTGGCCGAAGGGTTGTTTTAATAGTGGCGGCAATTTCCTGAAGTGCTTTGCTGGCGTTAAGATGACCATGGGTGTCGACCACCTGTTTGAAATTATCAATATCCATAAATACCAGAGAAAAAACCAGGCCGCGGGAGGCGCTTTTTTTAATCAGCTCAGCCAGGGCGCGGTACAGGTATCTGGTGTTGTAAAGGCCGGTTAAATTATCGTGAATCGCCTGTTTCCTGAACTTTTGCTCGCTTTTTCTCAGGGCTTTTTGAACCAGTTTTAGATGTTCCTCGGCCTCCATTTCTTTGGTGACGATTGTGAGATTGCCGATCGAGATATAGATATGGTCCGTTTCAAAAGGCTCTAATTGGGCCTGGTCTTTTAACCAATATGTTTCACCGTCAGCCGCTGAGATCTTATAAACCGCTTCGAGAATCCCGCTTTCTTTTACCTCTTCTCTGAGTTCGGATTTGCGTTCGATAACCTCATTGCTTTGCAGAATCACTTGCTGAGGGTCCCCGGGTGTGCCCTTTTTTGTATAGATACGGCGCTCAACCATACTGTTTCGGAAAAATTCTGGGGCATCCGCATGGTTGCAGCCCAGGAGCTGTATCAGCTGCCTGCTGACAAATTCATACCAGATCACATTACGCTTTTCCTGCCATGCGGCAATGTAAGGTATCGCCGGGGTTCTCAGCTCATCAAATACTTGAAAATGCTGGATGCATTCGGCGATGCGGCTCTTGAGCCCGCGGCTGTAGTTGCCGTTTAAAATCCGGCCATAGTAACCATCGGGTGTATGTTGATCCGGCATGCGGGTTTCCGATTCTTTGGTGGCGGTTTCATCCCCGGGGGCTGATCTCTGAGGCTAACCTGGATATGGCATTGTGATAAAGGACAAAACAATATGTAGTTATCAAATATATATTTATACACCACATATGGTATAGGATCAAGTTGAAATTGATCGCTTTGATGTGTTACGAACTAATATTTACGATTTAAATTCATCTTTTCCAATTTTAGCATTTGATTGGCAACTTACCGATCATACCAGCGCGCACAGCCACTATATATTGTATGTAACATCTTATCTTGACTATATATTGTATGGCATGGTATAAGTTATATCCAGGCTAAAATCTGGGAATCGGTATATTCATCATTAAAACGCAATTTTGGGGGAATTTGCCGTGGAACCTGAAAATGTGGTTTATTTGCACGAAAGAGGGGCAAATCGCGTTATCGATTTAAGGCGATTTACACGAAAACCATTTCGCCGCGCCACCATCTTTGCCTGCCAAAACCGGTACTATGCGGGTTTGACTAAAAATATCAGCAAAGGCGGGATTTTTATCGAGACGCGCAACTCGTTTGCGATCGGGCAAATTGTTACACTGGTCATTTCCCGGACTAAAATTGAAAAAGGCGTCATGCTGAAAGGTGAGGTGGCCCATCTGCAGCGCGAAGGATTCGGCTTGAAATTTTTAAGCCTGCTGAAAGACGGAAGGGAATTTCATATAAAGTAATCGGTATTTTCAAGTATTTTTGCCATAAAAAAAGGCAGCGTCTGAATGACGCTGCCTTTCTGCCTTTTTTATTAACTTAAACTTCACCCATAAAATTCTCTACTGATAATTTCAACGCTTCAACCTGCCGCGGTTCTTTCCAGATGATTTCCGGATCGGCTCCGAACCAGGTCAGCTGGCGTTTGGCGTAACGTCGATGATCGCGCTTCAGGGTTCTGACACACTCGTCCCAGTTTAACCGGCCCTCGATGTAATCCACCATATGCCGGTAGCCAATGGATTGCATGGGCTTCAAGTTTGTAGAATATCCCCTGGCCATCAGGCCTTTGACCTCATCGAGAAATCCGGCCGAAATCATGGCGTCAACTCTGCGGTTAATACGCTCGTATAAAAGCGCGCGGTCCATCTCCAGGCCGATTTTCAAGGACTCGAAGGGCTGGTCGAAAAACCCGTGCTTTTTATGATGTTTTGAAATGGCCTGGCCGGTGGCCTCGATGACCTCTAAAGCGCGAAGAATGCGATAGGCGTCATTGGGGTGCAGCCGATTGGCGGTTTCGGAATCCTGCCGGCTGAGGCGTTCGTATAAACACTGGATGCCATGTTGATCCGCCTCTGCTTTTAACCTGGCCCGAATTTCCGGGCCCGAAACCTTCTCATCGAAAAGGCCGTACAGAAGCGCCTTAATGTAAAGCCCCGTTCCGCCGACCACAAAGGGTGTGATATGCTGCTGATCCAGTTCGATGATTTTTTCCCGGGCCCTTGCAGCATATTGGGCGGCATCAAAGGATTCATCGGGCTTCACGCAATCAACCATGTGGTGGACGACACGCGCCTGCTCTGCGGCAGTGGGCTTGGCCGTTCCGATATCCATGTATTTATAAACCTGCATGGAATCAGCCCCGACGATCTCACCCGCAAAGTGCTGCGCCAGATTTATGGCAACAGTTGTCTTGCCGATACCGGTCGGACCACAAATAATGATGATTTTGGGCTTAGCAGTTGCAGCATTCATGCGTGGTAACGATTGTCGGTTTGCCGGTTGAGCCGGTTTAAATATGAAAGATGTCCGATTTTATTTTTGCGGGGTAACGGGCAACGGGCTCAACCCATATCACAAGAACATTTTAGCAAGGTTCACGACGAGGCCATCGGGTGTTAGATACTTTATTCTACTTCATTGCCGGAGGTGACATTGCCCGCACATGAGCGGCCCTTTCTTTTTTTCGCGGTGGCAGCTTTTGCAATGGGTATGAAAGGCCTTCATCAGACCGGGTTTTCGGCCGATATCCTGCATCTCATGGCAATCGGCGCAGCCCTGGTCTTCGGATGATTCATCTTCTATAAGTTTGCCGTCTTCATATAAATGGTGGCAGATGTTGCATTCCTCAATCGCGGCCAGTTCATTGTGCGGGTCGTGTTCGAAAACAGCCGGTGGTCGCTTCGGGTTTCCAAAAACCGGGTTGTCAATCACAGACATATCCTCCTGTGCATTGGCCGCTACCAGAAAACAACCAACCGCAAATACCGCGAGAATGAATCGGAACCCGTGCCGCAAGAGTGAGCCTCCTTGATACCGAATTTCGACTTAAGCCAAATTATTCCGGTATCCACATTTTCCATGTCCCCTGCTGTTATACCGGATATAGTTAAAAATTGAAATCTCAATTCCAAATAACTTCAAGTGGAAGGTTGACAATTCGGAGAAAATTTTATACCTGATCTGATTCCGGATTTCAACTTAAGTTGTTGATATTATATTATATTAAAATAGTAGGATATAAATTGGCAGCCGCAAGCGCCCCGATTCGAGGCTGAACCGGTAGGGAGTTCGGCGGTCCAAATGACCGGCTGATTAGAATTCATTTCTTGACTAAGAATCTGAAATTTATAGAAATTTTTCATAAAAACAGCTGTCGATTTTTGCGAAATGTCCGCTAAAATTCATTGACAAACACAGCGTAAGCATATAATCTGGCAAACTTTGCCAAAAAATTGTTAGCGTACATGCTATTTTCGATTTATATTTAATAATTACAGCCAGTTGTTGAATTATCAGAGGGGAAGGAATCAATGCCAAAAGAAGTTATCGGATCAGTAATGGTCGTGGGAGGCGGTATTTCCGGTATGCAGGCAGCACTGGACCTGGCGGATTCAGGCTACTATGTCTACCTGGTCGAAAAAGGCTCATCCATCGGTGGCGTGATGTCACAGCTGGACAAGACCTTTCCAACCAACGACTGCGCCATGTGAATTATTTCACCGAAACTGGTCGAGGTCGGCCGGCATTTAAATATCGAGCTCAAAACGCTCAGTGAAATTCAAGCGGTTAAAGGCAGGGCAGGTAACTTCCAGGTCGAACTGATTCGGCATCCGCGATATATTGACGAATCGCTGTGCATCGCCTGCGGTGCCTGCGCTGAAAAATGCCCTAAAAAAGTTGTGGATCCCTATAACGCAGGGATCGTCAAACGCAAATCCGCCTATGTCGAATACCCCCAGGCAGTACCCTTAAAATATTGTATCGATGGCGACAGCTGCATTTACATCCAGAAAAAGAAATGCGGGGCCTGCAAGAAACTCTGCCCCACCGGCGCCGTAAATTTTGACCAAACGGCCCAAAGCGAAACCCTGCAGGTCGGATCGCTGGTGCTGGCACCGGGTTTTTCGCCTTTTGATCCTTCAAAATTTGATAATTACCAGTATGCCAACCTTCCCAATGTCATGACCTCGCTGGAATTTGAGCGTATCCTTTCCGCATCCGGCCCGACGATGGGGCATGTTACCCGTCCGTCAAACGACAAAGGCGAGCCCAAAAAAATTGCCTGGTTCCAATGCGTGGGCTCCCGGGACATGAACAAATGCGACCACGCATACTGCTCCTCGGTATGCTGCATGTATGCCATCAAAGAAGCCGTCATTGCCAAAGAGCATGTCGGCGATGACCTGGACTGCGCAGTCTTTTATATGGACATTCGCACCCCGGGAAAAGACTTCGAACGCTTTTACGACAATGCCCGGGAAAAACACGGCATCCGATTTATCCGCAGCAGAGTGCACAGCGTCGATCCGGTTCTGGGAACCGATGACCTGGAGATACGTTACGTGACGGAAAGCGGCGAGACGGTCAACGAGATCTTTGACATGATCGTGCTGTCCATCGGGATGGAAACCGCACCGGAAATCATGAAGCTTGCCAAAAAGCTCAGGATTGAACTCACAGCGGGTAATTTCTGTCAGACCTCCAGCTTTGCGCCGGTGGCGACATCCAGAAAGGGCATTTATGTCTGCGGTGCCTTCCAGGGACCCAAAGACATCCCCCAATCGGTCGTTGATTCCAGCGCAGCCGCAAGTGCTGCCGGAGAAATTTTGACCGCTGCCCGCAACACGCTGACGCGTAAGAAAGAAGTGGTGCCCGAGGTCAATGTCGTCAACGAGCGGCCCCGCATCGGCGTATTTGTCTGCCATTGCGGCATCAATATTGCCGGTGTGGTGGATGTGCCCGGAGTAGCAGAATATGCCGGCACCCTGCCCTACGTGGAATTTGCGACCGACAACCTGTATTCCTGCTCCCAGGACACCCAGGACGCCATTGCCAAAATTATCGAGGAAAAAAAGCTAAACCGTGTGGTTGTGGCCGCCTGTACGCCCAAGACCCATGAGCCGTTGTTTCAGGAAACTTTGATCAATGCCGGGTTAAACAAATATCTGTTTGAGATGGCCAACATTCGCAACCAGGACTCCTGGGTGCATAAGAACAACCCGGATCTGGCCACCAAAAAAGCCAAAGACCTGATCCGTATGGCGGTCCACAAGGTAGCTTTGATGGCCCCCCTGCAAGAGGCCGAACTCGAGATCAACCAGACCGCTATGGTCATCGGCGGGGGGATCTCCGGCATGTCTGCTGCCAGAAGCTTGGCGCGTCAGGGATATGAAACCCACATCATCGAAAAAGACGCCCAGCTGGGCGGGCAGGCCCGTCATATTTACCGCTCGGCTTCCGGCGACAGTGTGCCGGAAAAACTGGCCGAACTTATTAATGAAGTTGAAAAACATAAAAAAATTCACGTTCATGTCGAAACTGAAGTCAAGTAGGTGGACGGGTTTGTTGGGAATTTCGAGACCACCCTGGCGGTCAACGGAAACGAAGACATCCTTGAGCATGGAGTGACGGTAATGGCCACCGGGGCATCGCCGTATCAACCCGATGAATATGATTACGGTAAAGATCCGCGCATTCTTACCAGCCTGGAGCTTGATCGCAAATTCATTGAAAATGACGCTGCGCTGAAAGACCTGAACACCGCCGTCTTTATTCAGTGTGTCGGCTCCCGCGAACCACAGCGGCCTTATTGCTCTCGGGTGTGCTGTACCCATTCGGTCGACAATGCTCTGGAACTCAAAAAGCTCAACCCTGAAATGGATGTATTTGTTGTGTACCGGGACCTGCGAACTTACGGTGAGCGCGAGGTTTTATACAAAAAGGCGCGTGAAGCCGGCGTGATTTTTATTCGCTTCAGCCTTGAGAACAAACCCGAAGTGATCAGCGAGGGCGACAAACTGTTTGTCAGAGTGATTGATCATATCATCGGACGGCCGGTGGAAATCGAAACCGACCTGATCAGCCTGGCAACCGCTATCTTGCCGAACCCTGCAGAAAAGATAGCGACTTTTTTCAAAGTTCCGTTAAATGAGGACGGTTTCTTTGTGGAACGCCATGCCAAACTGGGGCCGGTCGAATTTGCCACCGATGGCGTATTTTTATGCGGTATGGCACATTATCCCAAACCCATCGATGAATCTATCGCCCAGGGACAGGCGGCCGCATCCCGCGCTGTATCGCTGCTGGCGCGGGAAACCATTTATACCAGCGGAACCATCGCAGAGACCAACCCCACCCTGTGCAGTGAGTGCGGGGTTTGCGTGTCGGTCTGCCCCTATTCAGCGCCCTCTTTTGCCGAGGAGGGGCCTTTTGCCGGCAGAGCCCAGATCAATCCGGTACTGTGCAAAGGATGCGGACTTTGCGTGGCTTCGTGCCGATCCGGCGCGATTCATCTGAAAGGTTTTGACAACGATCAAATTTTTGCGCAAATCTTTGCATTGAACAAAGCAGTATGATAATGGTCAAAAAAGTGACTAAAGTGAACTAGAGTTTGGAGTGCCTAAAGTTATGGTGTCGCTTCGCTCCTTCTCTTATAAAAAGGGTCGTATTCCTTAACTTTAGGCACTTTAGGACACTTCCAACTTTAGTTCACTTGTTAAAAGGAGTATCAAACAATGTCTGAATGGGAACCGAAAATCGTAGCCTTTTTGTGCAACTGGTGCAGCTACGGTGCGGCCGGCCTGGCAGGGGTTGGACGGATGGAATATCCATCCAACATCCGCGTGGTTCGAATCCCCTGCACCGGGAGGATGGACCCCAAGTTTTTCCTGGCTGCCTTGCGTGAAGGCGCAGACGGCGTCTGGGTGTCCGGGTGACATCCCGGCGAATGCCATTACCTGGAAGGTAATTATTACGCCCGGCGAAAATTTGCGCTGTTTCAAAACCTGATGGAACACATGGGAATTGAACCCGGCCGTTTGCAGTTTTCCTGGGTCTCCTCGGCAGAATCCACAAAGTTCGTCAGGGTGGTCACCGAAGTCACCCGGGCCATAAAAGACCTTGGACCCAATAAAAATTTAGTCAAAACCATGCCGAAGGTAGCTTGAGATGCTGAGTTACATTGACAAAATAAAGGAAATTTCCACACGGCTTTTAAAAGAGTGCCGGGTGGAAATGGTTATCGGGTTCCGCAAGGGAACCGTTCCGATGATGAATGAGCCGCACTTTGCCAAATCTGCCGAAGCGGTTGAAAACTTTGTCTGGGACAGCAATTGCGGCATTAACCTGTGCAATTATCTCACGAATCGTGGTGAAAAAATTGCGATTGTGGCCAAAGGGTGTGATTCCCGCAATATCGTCACCCATATCATTGAAAATAAAATCAAACGGGACCAGCTCGTCATTATCGGAGTCCCCTGCAAAGGAATGATCGATAAGCGCAAAATTTCCGCCATGTTCGAGGGGGAGATTGGTGAAGTTATCGAAAATGAAAATAATATCACGGTTAAAGGCGACGGCTTTGAAAAGACCTTAGATAAAACGGATGTGCTCCAGCAAAATTGCGCCATCTGCATTCACCGCAACCCTGTCATTTACGATGAACTGGTGGATGAGCTCGTCGAAGAACAGAACGATGTGGACCGCTACGCGGATGTCCGTGAAATCGAAGCCCTGTCGCCGCAAGAAAAAGCAACATACTTTGATAAACTTCTGGAACCCTGTATTCGGTGCTATGCGTGCCGCAATGCCTGTCCGCTTTGCTACTGCCCCACCTGCTTTACCGATGAATCCCGGCCGCAATGGGTCGGCAAAGGCCAGGACCCCGCCGACGTGAGCACGTTTCACTTTTTAAGAGCATATCATTGTGCCGGCCGCTGCACCGATTGCGGCGCCTGCGAACGTTCCTGCCCGGTGGGCATTAATATGCGCGTCTTAACCAAAAAACTGGAAAAAGATTGTCTGGAGCTGTTTGACTGGGAGGCGGGCCTGGATCCCGATGTGCGACCGCCGCTGGACACTTACAAACCGGGTGACCCGGATGAGTTTATTAAATAAGAAGGGTTTCGGGTCTGGCGTTTAGTGTTTAGCGGATATCTCAATAACAATTCATACTAAACACCAAACACTAAATACTAAACACTCATAACCAAAGGCATTTGAAATGAAGATCGTTCAAATCGACAAAGAAAACTGGGCCGATGGCCTTGCAAAATTATCCGAAACCTATCGCCTTTTCGGTCCCGTCAAAGAAGATGATTTCCATAATTTTAGACAACTTGATCGGGGGCAATTGCCGGATTTAAGTTGTCTGAACACCCGTCTGTCACCCAAATCGATCATCTATCCGCAAACGGAAGTGATGTTCGAATATTCGCTGGATGAAAACCAGGAAGACCACCACATCTTAAAAGAAGCCAAAAAGGACTATTCCCCGCAGGCGGTAATCGGGATACGGCCCTGTGACGCCAGGGCTTTTGCGCTGGTCAGGCTTAATTTCGACACCCCGGAGTACCAGGACCCGTATTGGCTTAAAGCCTATGAAGCCACAACGCTGGTCGGCCTGGCATGCGAGTCGCCTTGCAGCTCCTGTTTTTGCACGACCGCCGGCTGCGGGCCCTATCATGAAGAAGAGCTGGATCTGCTGTTGATCGATAACGGCGATCACTACTGGGCCAAAGTCATCACCGATAAAGGTGAAGCCTTTCTGGCGGCCGCCGGATGGAGCGAGGCGCTGGACGAACAAACCACCCTGAAGGAAATTGAAGTTAAAAAGAAGGCCGCCGAAGATAAGATATCCGCATTTGTGAAAACCGAGAGCCTTCGGGGAATCGAAACCAACGAACTTTACAAGGCACCCTTCTGGGAAGAGGTTTCTTTTTCCTGTATTAACTGCGGCACCTGTACCTATGTGTGTCCGACCTGCTGGTGTTTTGACATTCAGGATGAAAACCGCGGAAATAGCGGCTGTCGTATGCGCAATTGGGACAGCTGCATGTACCCGCTGTTTACCCTGCACGGTTCCGGGCATAATCCCAGAGACACCAAACTGCACCGGGTCCGCCAGCGATTCATGCACAAGTTAAAATACTATGTCGATAAATATGATGCCGGGATTCAGTGTGTGGGATGCGGCCGCTGCATTCGCCTCTGTCCGGTCAACATCGACATTCGTCGTGTTTGTGGATACATGAACAGCTTCGCCGAGTCAGCAGATGCTTGTGAAGTTTAAAGGATTGAATATTTTTGATTGAAGATTGAATATTTAAGGCCCGCCTCCGGCGGATCCAATTTAAAATATTTATCATAAAAATGATGGAGTGAAGCGATTTCTATAAACAGTCAATTTTCAACAGTCAATTTTCAATTTGTATGGGGGTTGTTGTGCTAAATCCATATATGCCCTATCCGGTTCGCATCGATAATATTACCGTTGAAACCGAAGATAAGAATCTAAAAACATTTCGTTTTGTCTTCTTAAACCCGGAAGATGAAGGAAAGTTCAGCTACCATGCCGGCCAGTTTGCCGAACTTTCCGTGACCGGAAAGGGTGAAATTCCCATCGGCATTGCCTCATCTCCTTCGGAAAAGGGATTTGTCATGTTCACCGTAAACAAGGTGGGCCTGGTATCCTCCTACCTGCATGCCATGAAAGAAGGCGATATAATGGGCGTTCGCGGCCCCCTGGGCAACTGGTATCCGTGGGAACAGATGGAGGGTAAAAATATCGTCATCATCGGCGGCGGATTCGCTTTTACGACCCTGCGATCTTCTATTGTTTACATGCTGGATCCGGCCAATCGATCAAAATTTGGGGATATCCACGTCATTTACGGCGCCCGCACACCGGGCATGCTGCTCTACTGGGACGAGCTAATCGAGTGGGAAAAACGCGATGACATCAATATGCACATTACCGTTGACGGCACCGATGACCCCAACTGGAAGTACAACACCGGATTTGTTCCGACGATGACCGAACAAAAAGCACCGTCCGGCGGTGAAGACACCTACGCGGTCGTATGCGGTCCGCCGATCATGATTAAATTTACACAGCCGGTTTTAGATAAGCTCGGCTATTCCCATGATCGTATTATCATGTCCCTTGAAAACCGCATGAAATGCGGCGTTGGCATGTGCGGCCGCTGTAATATCGGCAAAGAATTCGTTTGCAAAGACGGGCCGGTTTTTACACTCGCAGAATTAAATAAGACCCCACGGGAGTATTAGAACCCATCTTTAAATATTTTCATGTTGACAATCCTATGTCAATTACGATAAAAAATTCTTTTTATAATTGAGCCTAAAAGGCTGCGGCCGAAATAGAATAAATTATCAATATATTAATTAATAAGAAGGAGGACGATTAAATGCCAAGTGTAGAATTCATGGGAAAAGAGTTTAATGTCGACGAAGACGGATTTATCGATTCCTACGACAACTGGTGTCAAGAGTGGGTACAATGGGTAAAAAATCAAGAGGGTATCGAGGAACTCAATGAAGAGCACCAAAAAGTAATCGAGGTTCTTCGCGAATATTATGAAAAAAATGGTATCGCCCCGATGGTTCGCGTTCTTTCCAAAGTTACCGGGTTTAAGCTGAAACATATCTATGAATTGTTCCCATCCGGACCGGGCAAAGGGGCCTGTAAAATGGCCGGTCTTCCGAAACCCACCGGATGCGTCTAATCACAAGATCGTGACCGAATTTTCAATTTCAAAAAGGCTCTGCGGCAGATGCAGGGCCTTTTTTGTTTAGGAGGTCTTCATGATCCTTTCCGTAAAAACGTCGTCGCGCACGGAACTAATCGATATTACGTCTAAAATTGCAAAATTGGTGAAAGAATCCGGTGTCACCGAAGGCCTGTGCATGCTGTATGTGCCCCACACCACCGGGGCGGTCACCATCAATGAGAGTGCCGATCCGAGTGTCAGAGGCGATATTCTGATGGTCTTAAATCAGATTATTCCCTGGGACGCGGATTACAAACACATGGAGGGCAACTCACCGGCTCACGTTAAATCCACCCTGGTCGGCGCATCGGAGCTGGTGGCCATTGAAAACGGCGCCCTGATGCTGGGCACCTGGCAGGGAATTTTTTTCTGTGAATTCGACGGCCCGCGAACGCGAAAGGTTCAGGTTCGCATCATTGAGCAGCGCTTTGCATAAGACGCATAAAATCGAGCTACTCAGAGGGTGCAATTAAATTAAGGGTTAAGATAACCTGAGGAATGAAAATGCCAGACATTGATGATGTCGACAAAGCCATACTGAATCGAATCCAGTCCGACTTCCCCATCACATCCCGGCCCTACCGCACCATTGCCGCAGATTTGGGGCTATCCGAAGGCGAGGTTTTGAAACGCGTCTCCCGCTTGAAGGCGTCCGGCATTATTCGCCGGATTGGCGGCAATTTCAAGCCCGAAAAACTTGGATTTGTCAGCACGCTGTGCGCCGCAAAAGTACCCGAAGAGAAGATCAGCCAATTTGCTGAAGTCGTAAACCGTTATCCGGGTGTGACCCACAACTACCGCCGGGATAATACATTTAATGTCTGGTTTACCTTTATTGCACCGTCAATGGACGAAATTAATACAAACCTCGAACAGATTGCAGCGCAAACCGGCGTGACCGATATTCTCAACCTGCCGGCGACGAGGGTGTTTAAAATCAGGGCGGAATTTAAGGTTTAGGTTCCAAGGTTCAACATTCAGCGTTAGGGGCAGAGGATTCAGAGGTTCAAGGTACAAGAATTTGTTAAATTAGTTTTATTTGTCTGATTGGTTGAATTGGTTGGCTTAAACCGAAACCATTGAACGAATTAAACCAATCGAACCAATTTAACAGGTGGAACATCTGCCAGGCGACGAACACCTGATGCCTGATACCTGACGCCTAAAGCCGAATAGCAAATTATGAACGACCTCCGTATAGCGGCCGTAATTATGAATTGCCCGGTTGGCCGGGTTCAGGGCAACCTGGACCGCATGGCCGGCTGGATTCGGACCGCAAAGAAACGGGCGGCGGATCTTGTCTGCTTCCCGGAAATGAATGTTACCGGTTACAGCACCCGTGTGGAAATCAGGGATTCGGCAGAAACCGTACCCGGAACAATCAGCCAATCGGTTTTAGCCCTGGCCCGGGAATTTAAGCTGGCCATTCTGGCCGGGTTGCTGGAAAAAGATGCTCGGGGTCGCGTGTTTGCCAGTCAGCTGGTGGTCACGCCGCGGGGAGTGGCCGGCATCTATCGCAAAATCCATATTGCCCCGCCGGAGACCGATGTATTTTCGGCGGGCGACACCATCGCGTTGTTTAAAATCAAGGGGGTTAAGTTCGGTATCCAGCTATGTTATGATGTGCATTTCCCCGGGCTCTCAACCCGCATGGCCACCGGTGGTGCCGATGTGATTTTTATGCCCCACGCATCCCCCCGGGGCACGCCGGCAGAAAAGTTTAATTCCTGGATGCGCCACCTGCCTGCCCGCGCTTTCGACAACGGCCTGTTCGTGGTGGCCTGCAATCAGACCGGAAACAATCAAAGCGGCCTCAACTTTCCGGGCGTATCCGTCGTTCTTGATCCTGCCGGCCGAATCATCAAAAAAAATACCGGCGGAAAAGAAGATATGATTGTTGCAAATCTGAAAGCCGCTGAATTGGAAAAAATCAGGGGCCACCGCATGCGCTATTTTCTTCCCAACCGTCGACCCGACTTATATTGATGGGAAGCCCTTACCCATTAGCCCCCACTTTGCCGGTCATCAACCGGCCTCACGGATTCTCGCATCGTAATCAACATTATTTGACTTAGGTCAATGAGGGCTGCCGGGAATCTGATAAATTGGTACCGGCTGACAAATACGATGCGGCCCCCTCTGAAGCTTCATCCTTTTGAATGCTGCCGATTTTTCCTGCGGATGCAGCCGGCTTTTAAATTTATTTTCGTCTGCAATCGCCTTATGCTGCCGGGCGTTCATCGTATCCGCCGCTGCCAAAAAGGCCCTGATAATTCGATAGCAAGCAATCGTATTGCGCCGAACCCGTTATTTCCTGAATCTTGCATGATCGCATGAAGATGAATAAAAACCAGCTGAGATTCAACACCGCACTAACCCCTGCCCGTGAGGAGATAAAAGAAATGGAAGAATATGTAAATAAAGGCATCAAGGACATCATCGATGAATTTCCCGAAGTTGAGGATATTTTAAACGACTATGATATCGGCTGCGGACCGTGCAACGTCGGCATCTGCCTTCTTAAAGACATTGTGACGATTCATCAGCTACCTGAAGACCAGGAGCGGCAGCTCATGGCCAGGATCGCCAAGGCCATCCATCCTGAACAGGATATCCGCATCCCCCGGGCAGAGAAAAAAACCGCGGCCAAGCCTGAAGGATTAAAATACTCCCCGCCGATGAAAAAATTAGTCGATGAGCATGTTCTGATCAAAAGATGGATTGCCTTGATTCCCGAGGTTGTTAAAAATCTCGATGTCGAATCCGAGGAAGGACGCCGGCTCATTCTTGATGGAATCGATATGATTCGATCCTACGCCGATAAATACCACCATGCCAAGGAAGAAGACATTCTTTTTAAATATTTTGATGAAGAGGCCGACATCATCAAGGTCATGCACGAGGATCACACGCGCGGCAGGGCGCTGGTAAAAGAAATGCTCGCTGCGCTTGAAAAAAAGGACGCAAAAACCATCGCTGCAAACTTGATGGCCTATCGGGAACTGCTCAGCGAACACATCCGCAAAGAAGATGAAATATTATACCCCTGGATGGACAATCAGCTTTCCACCCACCAGGTCGGTGAGCTTTTTGCTCAATTTGATGAGGTCGACCGCCAAATCGACGTGTCACCCGGAAAATATGAAGCCTTGATCAATCAATTAGAGAAAAAAATTGAAAAGCAGCAGGGTTAAAAATGAATAAATTTGAAGGATGTCCGGGCTCGCGGATGAT
>JBFFCW010000052.1:0-14369 GCA_041559695.1 Desulfobacterales bacterium | reverse complement strand
TTCCTCATAGCTGAGCTGTCTGAGTAAACTTTTAAGAACAAATTTCAAATCCGACTGCAGCGGCAGCTTGCTCAGTTTGCTCCTGGCCGATCGGTTCCAATACCGCAGTCCATATTCTTCCTCAATGCCGTGGAAAAGCAAAAAAGATTTGATGCGCTGTTTTGTCTTGCGCGTCGAGTCGACTAATTGATTGCGTCTTCGCAACACACTTCTTTCAGCACTCTCTTGTTCGCTCGGTGCGGTTATTGCTTCAATCATTTTTTTGGCGGCATACTCGGCCAGCTTCAAACAGTCCAATTTGTCGGTTTTGGCCTGGTTGGCAACCGGGCGTGGGATCCGCGATGGGGCCACTACCGCTACTTTATAACCACTTGCCTTCAACACACGCTCCAGACTATAGTCTGTCGGCCCCGCCTCATAGACGATCAACAAAATCCGTTGTGAAATTGCAGAAAGTTGCTGCGCCAGCACAATCGCATCGGCCGGGCTGACCCAAGATTGGCAACCACCGTCGGCTCGCCTCAAAGCAGCGTGATAGCTCTGTTTGTGAACATCAAGGCCGATCCAAACTGGGGTTTTTCCATCGACGCCTATAAAATCCAACAAATGGTTACCACTCGGGCTTTTCTTTGTCACAGCCTGCTGCCGCCTTTCGGGTTTTGCGCTCAGAATAACCCCCGGTTGGGAGAATTAACAGCAGGACTCCATATTATTTTGATAAGTTGGAGTTTTCTGTAATTTTAAAAGATCTGATTTAGTGGATATAAAAACAAATCATGGAATCGAAATTTGAAACTGCATGAGGTGTAAGCGCTTTTTTAGGCAATTATTTTGTGGTTGGAGTATTAAATTCGATTACAACACGGCCAATCATTTGTCTTTCTTCCTCAGCGCCGTTGGTTGCGGAGAAGGCCCGTGATCCCACCCCCAAGGTTGATATTTTTGTCGAGTCAACCCCCTTTGCCATAAGATAATTTTTTACTGTATTCGCACGACTTTCAGATACCATTTGATCATAGGAAGATGAATCAGTCGAATCTGAAAATCCTTTAATATTGATTCTTGTGTTAGGATTTTTAACCATAAATTTAAAAACTCGATCAAGCTTTTCAAACGCCTTCGCTGTAAGATTATTTGAATCAGGCGGGAAGTATATTATTAGATTGTCAGCCGGGTTGATCCGGCTATCTTCCAAGGAAGGCTGGATTTTCTTTATATTAGCAGTCTCAATGGCCGCTTCATTCCGAGTTGTTTTTTTTGTAGCCGTTTTTTTAACAAAAGGGAAAACGTCGGTATATCCTGAAATATCAGTCGCCAAAAGTATTAAAAATATTAAAAATACAACTATGATCAAAGTCTCGAAAAAACCACCTCCGGCAGGAAGCTGATCCATTTTTTCAACGAATTTACTGATTTCATTGTCAGACAGATTATCAATTCGGACCTGTGCCTCTTGCGGATCAATGCCTTGCGATATCAATACCGCCTGAATTTCTTCACGTGCTAAAATGTTGTTTAAATAGTCACGGGGATCTTGGCCTCGATCTACATTTATGGTTGATTCTGTTCCAATCATTGCGGCCCATATCGGTTGATAAGGGCATGACAACACAAGCATATGGAAGGCTAAAAAAATAGCAGCTGGTTTTGATATTTTGCGGATTATTTTCAACGATGATCTCTTTTAGTTAAAAAGCTCAATACATTTCAAAGAATAACATGATTTGGGATTTTTTACCAGAAAACCAAATATCACTGGACTACCGATACATTGAGAATATCTAAATTTTGTCTAAATGGACCTGTTTTTAAGTCAGCAATTTTAAATAAGGCGCTTCAAACCGGGTCTTAGCTTGCCCAGTTTGCCTGTAACCTCCGGATGATCACTTAAATATTCTTCATCTTCCAATTCCCATCCGGGTGTTACGGTACAACCAACCAGAACGTAATCACCAATAGGCTCAGCTGCCTGCCATAAATTGCTTGGCACTACGAAATGGAAATTAAAATTCTGTTTGGATAGGATTATTTCTCTCACCTTATTGACTTTGTCATCATATATATAAAGTTTTACTCCTTCGCCGTCATACAAGTTCCAAATCTCATCGTGTTTAACTTTATGGAATCTACTATGCATACCGCTTGATAAATAATAGTAAATATGTGTAGCGGAAGATCTGGCATAGGATTCCCTATCCGGTTGAACAATCAAGTCGGATTTGTAGGTCTGGCAAAAGTAGCCGCCTTCATCATGTTTTGAAAGATTAAGTTTTTTAATAATTTTTTCGTGTGTTTTCATGGCATACCGCCTTTTTTAAAACCGCATTTTTCACAGATATTAAAAAACAAAAATCGCTTTTCCCTTCTCCTTCCCCCTTCCCCTTTCCTGCTGCCCTCTGTTCTCCAGCTTTTGGCGGATAACGGTAACTTTTTTCTGATAGGCGCAGAGAACTGTCCGACGGTTGTCGATTAAATCCTCAGATGCAGGACTGGCCTCTGTGACGACCATCATCAGGCAACGGCGGCGGGCTGCCCTACTGGCGCCCTCTCCTGTCTCCCCTCTTTCTGCAAAGCGCGATCATTTATATCTGTCATCTGACCTCCGCCATCTGATTTCTGTCTTCTGATATCAAACGCCCCACAATGCATCTCGCAACCCGGAGGTGCGCTCGATTTGGCGGCCAATTGCATTGCGGATTATCGAGTGGGTTCCCCAGATGGTGATTTTTTTACGGGCCCGGGTCAGGGCGGTGTAGATCAGTTCGCGGGTTAAGATGGGAAAATCTTTGTCCGGCAGTATGAAAAGCACTTCGTCGAATTCTGAGCCCTGGCTTTTATGCACCGTCATGGCATAGACCGTCGTGTGTTCCGGAATCTGATACGGTTGAAAACGACGGACTTCTCCGCTATCACCCGCAAAAAAAACAGCCAGCTGATCATTACCGGTTTCAGCATCCGGCAGGGTGACACCGATATCGCCATTGAACAGCCCCAGCGGGTAATGATTGCGAGTGATTAACACCGGTCGTCCGGCATACCATGAATTTTCCGTCATTGGATCTGCTGGTATCAGGTTCTGTTTCCGCAATACCTGTTCCGCCAGTTTATTGATGGCTTGAACTCCCAGCGGGCCGATATTTAAGGCGCACAGAATTTTAAAACGCTGCAGCCGCCGCATCGCCGCAGCCGGATCTGCCGCTTTCAGATAGGATTGATAACCGGATACGATTTGGCGGGACAGGTTTTCAAACAGGCCTCCGTCTGCTTTGAGAGCCTGCCAGGTGATGGATTTGTCATTTTCATCGGCCAGCAGCTGGAATGCAGCTTCTGGGTCAGCGCGGTTGACCGCGCGGCTTAAATCGCCGATACCGCTGCCGACGGCAAATCGGTAGCTTTTTTGCAAAACGACAATGGCGTCCTGCAACCCGGATTCGGCAGCCGTCGTCTGGACCTGATGTTCGAGACCTTCACCGGTGATCTCTTTGATTCGATTCTTAAACGGAGTCGAAAAACCATGCATCACGCCACGGTCGCAGATATCGCCCAGGACTGAACCCGCCTCCACGGAAGCGAGCTGGTCCTTGTCCCCGATTAAGATCAGACGCGCATTTTCAGGGACTGCCGCGAGTAGTTTGGCCATTAAGGCCAGGTCGACCATTGAGGCTTCATCAACCACGACCACATCCGCCATCAATGGATTCTCTCGATTATGACGGAAATACGGTGAGCCGCTCATGGGCTTGAGCAGGCGGTGGATGGTGAATGCTTCCGGTGGGATTGCGGTTTTAATTGATTTGTCGCAATTCATCAGGCTTTTGGCCTGTTCAACGGCTTCTTTTAAGCGCGCGGCGGCTTTGCCGGTTGGTGCAGTCAGATAAATTTGAAGCTTTTGCCCGAACACCTGCTCCAGCAGCAGCGCCAAAACTTTGGTGACGGTAAACGTTTTTCCGGTACCGGGTCCTCCGGTGATAACGCTAAAATGTTTTAGACTGGCAACCGCTGCCGCAATTTTTTGCCAGTTCATTTCCTGCGGTTCAGACAGGGGAAACAGCCGATCCAGGGTAATCTTTAGCTGCTTGAAATCCAGGCCTGACACCGGGCTGTGAGCCCTTTTTTTAATTGATTCTGAAAGGGAATTTTCATAATCCCAGTACCGGTAGAGATAAAGTCGATTTTTCTCATCGAGAATTAACGGGCGAATTTGACCGGGGCTGCCAACAGCCGGATTGTTTTTCAATTTCTCCAGCCAGACCGCAAGTTTCGGGCACACAATCGATTTCTGATCCCCGTGTTTGTCGCACAGCTGATTGCCGGCGGCAGTTTCCAGGTTAAGACAGATATCTCCGCTGCCGGTTGCCTGGCTGACCAGGGCAGCGGCTATAAAGATGTCCGGATCCTTATCTGGTGAAAAGTCGGTGATAAATTTAGCAAAATGAATATCGATCTCGCATAACTGGCGTTTTTGAAGGAGACTTTTTATTGTATTCTGATCGATCATTTGGATTTCAAGATTTATTTAGCATCGATATTTTATATAATAATAATTTCTTAATAGCGTTTATTTATGTATGACTTAAACTTTCGAAAAGTTCGGAATCAACGCTTTTCCCAAAGCATTAATCAGTGAGGGTTTCGGGAGATCAAAATATACACCATATTCCGGGCCTCGCTGGCAATCGATTCCCCGGACAAATAAATAGAAAACACCGCCGAAACCGGAGGCGTAACGAAAACCCGGATTGCGCATCCGCAAATATTGGCTTAGCGCCAGCACATAAAGGTGATACTGCAGGATGTACAAATGTTGGTGCATCGCATCTTGTAGTGCTGTCTGATCATAACTGTCAATGGTTGGGCCGAGGTGGTTGGATTTCCAATCCACCAGATAAAACCGGTCCTGGTGCCGGAAAACCAGATCTATGTAACCTTTCATAAAACCGGCGAACGGATGGAATGCCAACTTGCCCAATCGTTCGGGCAATTCCTCTCCGCTGTCAAAGCTGTTGTGTTTTTTGAATACGGAGCGCAGCTTTTGAGGGGTGATTCTGTTTAAAGGGAAATAAAACTCCATCTCATTGACCCGCTGTTCGAAAGAAATTGAAGATAGCGCCATTTCCGGTTGAGCCGGACTTAAGGAAACCGTCAGAACATGGGCAATCGTCTCGCAAACGATATCCTGCCAGACGTTGTCAAAACCATAGGCTTGAAGTCCGCGTCGAACAGTCTCGTTTAAAGCTTGAGCCGAATAGTCGGTGTAATCCAGATGCTCGAGTATGTGGTGGAAAAAATTGCCGGCCCGCGTGCCTTTGGGAAACCCAAAAATATTGTCATGCTTGCGGGGCTCCCGGGGATCAATCCAATCTTCGCTTGTGCCTTCCAGGTGTCTGAAAAGGTCGCCGAGGGCATCGCGGTCGGGCTGATCAATATCGATAATTCTTCTTGATACCAGTGAGGAGTAACTTGAAACCTGCCAGGCATGATCGATATTACCCTGAAATTCGTGAGCGATCATTGGATCTGCTGCGCCCGGCTGTTCAAAAAAATTACAGCTCGAAGGTGCCGGTAATGACGTTACCTCGATACTCTCCTCTGATTTTTTTACCAGTCGATCTAATTCAGCGATACGATCTTCATCCGATTTACGCCTCACCTGTTTTTGCAGTTCACCGACAATATCTTCTGAGCGATCGTCGATTTGCGGGCCCCCGGCGGTATGCAGCAGATACGCCAGAGCCGAAGATTCGGCGGAGTTGATGTTTCCCCATGCCAGATAGCATTTTGATTTTGCTCGGGTTAAGCCGACATATAACAGGCGGATGTTTTCGGCCAGCAATTCATTCTGGGCCTGAATGAGATTTAAGTCACGAGAATCCGAACCGAGATCCAGTGTAAGGCTCTGGTCGCCATCGCCCCTGCGCTGTTGATGGAAAATAATTTCAGAATCCTTGACCAATGACCCTTCCCAGCCATAAGGGCAAAACACCACCGGATATTCAAGACCCTTGCTTTTATGAATGGTCACAATCTTGATGGCGTCTTCGTCACTTTCAAGCCGGAGTTGATGTTCTTCAAGACGCGGCGTTTGCGGGTCCCGCTGTTCCGCCAGCCATTTTAAAACCCCGCGAATGCCCAAATTTAGCCGGGTGGATTCCTGGTGGATGATCTCTGCCAGGTGAAGCACGTTGGTCAACTGCCGCTCCCCATCCGGAAAGGACAGAAGGCGCTGCCGGATTTTCTCCCGGCTCAATACCATTTGGAACATACGGATAAAGCCGGATCGCTGCCACACCTGAAAATATTCCCGGAAGCCTGCCAGTCGATGTTCCCACTGCTGAACGTCCAGCCTCTCGGAAAGCAAGTCTTCTCCCCGGGCGCCCATCATGTTCATCGCCAGGGCCGCTTTGAGATATCCCGGGTTGTCCGGCTCTGAGATGCTGAGCAAAATTTTTTCGATCTGCATAGCTTCATGAGAATCAAAAATGTTACCGGTGCTGTAAAGAACCGATGGTAAGCCTTTGGCGGACAAGCGCTCTTTGACCTGCTGGGCCTGCCGGTTGGTTCGCACCAGCACAGCAATATCACCCGGCTGCCACGGGGCGGCTTTTTTGGTTACGATTCGACAAATCTCTTCCGCCGTTGCTGCGGCGATCATCCTTACCGCTTCAGTTTTATTGATGGCTTTCTTTCCATCCGCGTGTTCCCGTGAATCCAGATACCATATCGTTAAGGGTATTTCTTTTTCGGTCAGCTCATTTGAGCCTTGAATTCCGGGACTGGCATTTTCAAAAGGAATCCCTTCAAAAAGAAAAGGGGTTTTCAAATTTGAAAAAAGGGTATTGACGGCGGTGATCAGGTGCGGTTTGGAGCGCCAGTTCTTGGTCAGTGTAAATTTCGCCTGCGCCTGCCGGGCCGCCTTGAGGTAGGAAAAAATGTCCGCCCCCCGAAAACTGTAAATGGCTTGCTTGGGGTCACCGATCATAAACAGCAGACTGTCTTCTGCTGAAAATAACCGGGAGAAGATTTCGTATTGCACATCGTCGGTGTCTTGAAATTCATCCACCAGGGCGGCTTTATACTTCTGACGGATAGCGGCTGTAAGAGGGTTGCTCTTTTTGCCGGTCAGTGCCTGCTTTACCAGAATCAGCAAATCATCGAAAAATTGAATATTTTTTTCCGACTTTCTCTTCTTTAGCGCTGCAGGTGCATCGTTAAATAGCTGTGTCTTAAGATAAACAAAGTAATTTTCCAGTTCGGCTTGCAAGGCATCTGCACGGCAGTGCAGGTCATCACAGGTTGTAAAAAATTCATGCGAGGGCGGTGTTTCCTTTTTGCGGGTGGCCTTTTTTATTTTTTTGGCGGTAAAATTCTCGAAGTTCTTAAACAGCGGAAAGCCCTCACTGTTGATGGCCGTATATTTATCCATGGCCTCGCTCAGGGCGAATATCTTCAGATCTCGCTTGGTCGTCACCGGGTCCTTTTCAACCGGTTTCAGACTGCCGTAATAGGTGCCGCTCAAAGCAGGGTCATGCAAGGCTTCTATAACGCTGCTGCGCGCTGCGGGCCATTGGTCTTTGAGCCGCTGATAGGTTTTGCGAAAAGCAGAGAGCGTTTTTAAAGGCGGTTTTTCAATCTGGGGTATAATTTCGAATTCCATGGCTCCGGTTTTATTCAGCAGCCTCCAGAAATAGGCGGGGCTCTTAATTTTTTCGGCAAAATAGCGAATGAATTCCTGGGGAGCATCGTAAAAATGACTTCGCCAGAAGTCTTCGGCCACATCCCGCAACAGTTCGGTCTGGTCGGAAATCAGCTCGCTATCGAACAAATTGGCAGTTTCGAATGCATGTTCGTACAGGATACGAGCGCAGAAACCGTGAATGGTAAAAATGGGCGCTTTATCAAATTCAACCAGCGCATCATGGATCAAATCCACAGCTGCCGCATGATCTTTCTGGTGCTGCAGCAAATCGGCCAGCAGATGGTCTTCGCTGGTTCCTGCCGCGAACGATTTTTCGGCTTGCAGCAGTTTGCCCCGGATTCGATCCCTGAGCTCTTCGGTGGCCGCTTTGGTAAAGGTCACGACCAGGATTTGATCAACTCTGAGCTGTTTTTCCAGAATCAGCCTCAGAAACAATCCCTCTATGGCATAGGTTTTACCGGTACCGGCACTGGCCTCGATCAGATTGATGCCTTCCAGGGGGGTGTTCGCTAGATCAAGTGGTTTCAAGTTAAGTACACCTTTTAATTTCTTGATATCGGCGTTGGTTGTTTCTTAAAAAAAAGTTTCAGTGTTCAGAAGACAGATGAAAAAGCTGCAAGGTCAAGCGTCCGATCTGTCCTCTGTTTTCTGTTCTCTGTTCTCTGCACCTGAAACCTATATTTTACCGTTCAGCCGGTAGATAAACGCCAACACCTCCGCTACGGCACGGTAGAGCTCAGGAGGGATTTCCGTATCCAGATCGAGTGCTTCCAGCACCTGCACCAGATTTTTATCTTCATACAGGGGAACATTATGGGCCTTGGCAGTTTCAATAATTTTATCGGCGATAACGTCTCTGCCCTTGGCGACAACCCGGGGTGCCGAATCTTTGTCCGTTTCATATTTGAGTGCAACGGCTTTGGCCTTCTTTTTACGCATTATACCCTCAGATCGATTTGCCGATCACCACCGAGGTCTAAATCCTCGTGATGGAACTCTTGAATTTTCTTTTCAGATACCACTGCCTTTAAAACCAAATAGTCAAATAACGAATTTAATGGCTCGCTGATTTCTTCAAAGTGATTCTCAAATTGTGTTTTGCTGACCTCATCTTTAACAAAGAAGGTAATGGATAGATCTTTTTTCATCAGAAAAAAATCTGTTCGGACTTCTCCGATGCGGTCCATGTCCAGTAAAAGCGAAATCTTAAACCCGGCGCGGGAATCGTTTTGTTTTTTCTTCGGACAGTACAATTTCAACTGAGCTTTTTTCTGGTCTTCCTTTAACGGGAGAACAAAGGAAAACGCCTGGAAAGGATCCGGCAATTCATGTCGGCTAATGGCTCGGGATTGCTGGTTGCTGATATCAGCCAGCAGCATGTCAAGGGTGCCTTTGAAACTGGCAAGGCTTTTGGCGTCAAGGGTTTTGGAAATTGAATCCGGGATTTCCAGATATTCCTTGAGCACCAAAAGGACGGGCTTTAAATCCTGTGTCAGGATTTTTTTAATTTCAGGAGAACGGATCAATTCTCTGGCCAAATCAGGCTCCGGAAGATCGGCCAATTGGCGGATGATATCCCCAAGCTTCTTTTCAAAAAACAAACCGGTCTCTTCGAGTCGCGATTTAAGCAGCGGAAGCCACTTTTCCATATTTCTGTTTAAATCAATCGATTCAAAATGAGCATCGAGGGCTGCCAGAGCCCTGCTGATATGCTCAGGCGGCAGTTGGCTCTGCGGAAGCTTTAAGATTTGATGAGCCGCCTGCCGGATATCGGATTGAATCTTGTCAAACAGCTCAAAAGAAAGGATTTTCAACTGGCCGGAACCATTTTTACTACCGACAACCGCCCGGGATTCCGAATCGATCAGTTGGAGCCGCAGTTGTCCCTCGGTGCCGGTTACTTTTACGAGCAGATCGGCACCGGCTTTAACCGGAAAGTTTACTTCAGCCAGCGCACGAAATTTCCATAGATCAACCAGAGCACGTTGGTTGTCTTTTACATCGACAACCTTTAAACGGAAAACATCGCCTGCTTTAATGACTTGCTGAGCCCATGCGGATCGGTTCAGCTGCGGGTCGAGGATAGATTGTAAAAGTGAAGAAATATCCATTTTTTGCTCTGCTTATTAGCCTAGCAGGTGACAACACACTTTTAGACTTGGTAATTCGGTAATGTTTAATTTTCTACAAAATTCGAAATTCGAATACCGCCCAATTTAATAAAATTGGTCCAAACAAATCCAAATATTAATTTATAAAAATCAAAACTTGTTTGCAAAATTTGAATTTACGATTTTGAACTTGCGTTTCGTATTTCGGGCTTCGTGCTTCGAATTTAAAAGCAGCCGGCGATTACAGGTACGAAGCCGAGTCGGATATTTAAAATACTGATTACTCGTCTTCCGTATAGTACACTCCCGGGATCCAACTTTTGCGGATTTTGGCGGTTTTATTCGGATCCCCTTCGGCTTCGTCGATAAACTTAAACGTATTCCAACCGACACGGATCATGTCATCGTGCCTGAGTTTATGACGGCTTATTTTTTCGCCGTTGACAAAGGTACTGTTGGTGCTCTTCAGATCCTCGATATAAAATTCCGTCGCACCGCCGGACGCTGGATTATCTTCTGCCCTGATGACAGCATGTTCAGTGCTGACCACCGTGTTGTCGATAAAAATATCACTGGCCGGATCACGGCCGATTCGCAGTACGGACTTGTCCAATTTAAATTTATTAATTGCCACACCCTCGTGCATTTGAACCACCATTGCCATTGGTATCTCCTTATTTTATTTTGCTGAATCTTGCCTTTATTAATGATTATCCCAACTTCTCATTAATTTTTATGCAATATTCAGGATTTATATTTCCAGTAAACTCCCATTTGCCAGCATAGGTCCAAACACCGCTATGGAAATCTCCTCAAAGGCCTGATCAAGGGGTTCGTTCATCTTAAAACAGACATCATAATAGAGATCAGCTGACTCCCCCCTGGCATGGTCGCCACTGCCCTGCCATTTTTTTTGTGCCTGTGTTATCGCTTTTATTCTTGAGTTGCCTTTGATCTGCTCCTGCTGAACGTATTCCAGCGATGAATTTGGAAAAAAATGCAGCGGCTTTTCCAATCCTGATTTGAACATATTCAATAAATCCATTAGAATTTTCAGGTGATGATCAACCGGTTTGAACTGCCAGGCTGCATTTTTGAATATAATGGCGCTTCTGGGGGACAGCCCTTTTGGAGCTGCTTCGCAAAATACCAGGTGATAGATCCAGGTTCTTAAAAGATCCTGAGCCCGCTGTTTGCCATATCGGACCTGAAGCAGGCCACAGTTGTATATTTCCGGTAGACGGGCCTGTAGAACGCTTTCACCCAATTCGATTCTTGCTTCCAGAGGCCCGGCAATTTTTTTATCCTTCAAGGATTCTATTTTGCTGACAAAGCGCTCGGCATCACCGCTCAGTTCATTATAATAAAAAGTACCGACATTGCCATGCGGAAGCTGCCCCATGGCAATCTGTACCGGTCGGTAATTATTCAAATCCCGGCCTTCCATTCTGGCGTCCACCAGGTTTTGCCCGACCCGATATTGGTCTAAAGGATTTAATTTAAAATCCTCGCGTCTTTCCGTCAGTCCCGCTGCCGCTTCCAGATAAATGCCAAGACGTTGCTGGAGCAGGAATCGAATTGGATTGCTGAAAAACCGGGCCAGGGTTTCAATATCAAGCGAATGCAGCTCCTCTTTTTCGGCCGGACTCAGCGGCAGGGCGCGGGTGATCAAAGGCGCCACTGCTTCGTTTTTATGTAAAAATGCTGCCGCATCGCGGTTTTCCTCGGAATAACTAAAAAACCCGCTATCTTTTCTAAAATATTGCGGCGAAAATGCCTGCAAGCGGTGATCGGTGACCAGATGCGCCAGAATATTTTTGCCGGGCAGCACAAATCCTTTTTCAATGGTGTCCAGCAATTCGCTGACGAGCACCGACGGCGGGATACGGCTGTTGTCCTGAATGCTTTGCCCCACGTAACTGATATACAGTTTGTTGCGCGCTGAAATAATCGATTCCAAAAATAAGTATTTATCGTCATCTCGGCGGGAGCGATCACCGGGACGCGGGTGTTTGGCAACCAGGTCGAAGGTCAGCGGTTGGGCTTCGCGGGGAAACACATCTGAATTCATGCCCAGCAGGCAAATGATTTTAAAGGGAATGCTGCGCATGGGCAGCATGGCACAAAAGGTGACCCCGCCGGCCATAAAGCCGGATCCAAAGCTTAATTTGTCCAGGCGCTGGCCGATGTAAAACCGAATGGACTCAAATTCGAGTTTTTCATCAAAGGCGCTTTGCGTTTGTCGAATGCCCAGGTCGTCAAAAATATTTCGTAAATGTTGTATTTCGGCTTCCGTCTCTTCGTCCGGGAGGAAAAAATCATCGAGCAAACGCTTCAACAATGCACCCCACCGCTGCAGTTGTTTCGGTCGTGTCAGTTCGTCTGCATATCGCAATACCGTATGCATAAAATTCAGAAATTTACCGAAACTGTGAATTTCATTGCCTTCAACCTCATCGTAAGGCAATATGCCGTTAAACATCAGCTGATTATTCCCCGGCATGGCGTAACCCAATAAAAGTCGTTTGATACCAGCAGACCAGGTATTTTCAGAAATAGCCGGAAGTCCCATTTGTTGACGATGGGCACCATCGATTCCCCAGCGGATGCGGGTATCGCGAATCCAGCGCTCGATGTTCTCTGTGTCCGTTTGACTTAATCCGAATTTTTCTTTAACGCCGGGTGATTCCAGCAGTCGCATCACTCTGGTGGCACTGAATCTGGATCCTTTCAAATCCAGAAATGAAAAAAAACCGTCAATCAGGCGACTCTGACCCCGGGCGCTTTGATCTGCAATGCGGTACGGAATTCTGAGGCGCTCATTTGGTTGGGTGGCAAACACGGCCTGGATGTAAGGGGCATACAGTTCAATGTCAGGCGCCATCACCACAATATCTTTCGGCAGCAGCTGTGGATCTTCATCAAACATGGCCAGCAGGCTATCGTACAATACTTGAATCTCTCGCATCGGGCTATGGCAGCTGTGAATTTGAATCGATGTGTCAGAATTGTCTAATTGCAGTACCGCTGCCGGCGATGTCAGCGGAACGCTCTGATCCGCCGCACTGCCTTGCGCTGTCTTGCGATCTCTAAGGTTCAAAATGTCAGATTGAATACAGGACAGCAGATCGGTGCATTCCGGATCCTGGTAGGTTTCATGCATTTCAAAATCGAAGCCACTGATCACCGTAAAAAAATCTTTGCCATGAGTCCCCATGGATGCCAGCAAACGATTTCCTTGTTCCAGGTGCAATTCTGCGGTGATATCCGCCGACAGCGGGTATTTGCGCTTAATACGCTGCATTTGTTTTTCAGAAACGATGTCACCCCAGTATTCGCGACAGGGATTCAGCAGAAACACATTCAATTCAACCAGGTGTGACAGCGCAACGAAAGCCTCTGTATGGAAAAGCGGCAGATAGGATATGCCGAATATAAATACGCGTTTTGGCAGATCCTTAAACTGAGCCGTTTCAGTTTTTAACGCATTTATCAGGTCACGCTGCAGCCTGGCCCGGTGCCGATTTTCCTGTCCTCGAATCAATTTACGCCAGAGCTGTGCCTGCCATTTATCCTCGGGGTGCTCTTCGTCTGCGCCCTGTTCCCATCGCAATATCATCTCCGGGCGGAACACCTGATACTGATCGTATATATCGGCCAATTTGCTTGAAAGCTGTAAGCGCTTGAGATGAGTGGCATCTTCAGACAGATAGGCTTTGAGGCGTTCGAATTCAGTAAGCCGGGTGCATTCCGGAATAACTTTCATAATTTTAAAAGTCATTCGATCGGGATCAAAAAACGCCGGCTCCTGAAAATCCGGCAGTGCCTGTTTGGCGATTTCTTCCAAAAAGGAGTTGGGGAATGGGAATCGAATATTGGCGCAAATGCTGTTGCGCTTGGCAAGCTCTAAAGATATCCATCGCGCCATACCGGTGCTCTGGATCACGATAATTTCAGCATCAAGCGCAGGTGGCCCAGAGGTTTTGATGAGTTGGGCTAACTTTTCTGCAAGGATTTCAAGTTTGTTGCTGGTAAAAATATTCAGGCCGGACATAATATTTGAATTTTTAAGTTAAAGAAAGAATCTGTGAAAATCTGCCTAATCTGCGGATATTTTTATGTTATGAACTCCCCGATTTTTCGGGAATTTGAGACATGATATGTTCTGCTATGGCCGTAATCGTAAGCGCGGGATTCACGCCTAAATTGACAGGGACATTGGAACCATCGACAACGTAAAGATTCGGGTAGCCGTGAAGCTGACCTGCAAAATCAACAACGCCATCCGCTGCGGATTCCCCCCGAACGCAGCCACCCAAGATATGGGCAGTTGATGAGATATCGAAAAGGACTTCCGTCCATGCGCTCATCGGCTGACCGTTAATCTTTTCACCCATTCGCTTTGCTACCTGATTGGCGATTGGGATATACGAAGGAATTTTTTGGCTGTTCGGAGAGATTTCAGAGTTTATCGTTTTTTTACCAAAGCGCCACCAGCGGCGTTTAAAATTAAATTGAAATTTGTTCTCTGCGGTCTGCATGACCAATAAGATGGGTGTTCG
>JBFFCW010000051.1:0-14548 GCA_041559695.1 Desulfobacterales bacterium | reverse complement strand
GGACCAATATGTGGTACGCGGCGCTTCACACCGGCCAGAGCCCCAACAATATGACCGATCTGAAGGCCATATGGGCGGCATTGCGTGAACAGCGCGGCCTGATGAAGAAATATTGGGCCTCCGGCGCCGAACTCATGAGCCTGCTGGCCAATGAGGAGATTTATGCCACGGTGGCCTGGTCCGGTCGAGTGGCCGCGCTTCAGCAGGAAGGCCACCCCATCGGCTACCTCTCTCCCAAGGGCACTTACTCCTGGATGGAATATCTTTATGTCCTAAAAGGCACCGATCTGGAGGTCGCCCAGCAGCTGCTCAATTTCATGCTGGAGCCGGCCGCGGCCATTGCCGTGGCTGAAGGGCAGAATTACCCGCCCAGCCTGGATCCCACAAAGGTTAAATTAACAGAGAAGATCAAGAAGATGCCGGCCTTCGACCCCACCGGCAAACTGGAAGGCTACCTGTTTGCCAATCCAGCCTACTGGAATGCCAATCAGGTGGAATGGACGGAAAAATGGGATCGAATCATGGCCGGCAGTTAGAGCAACATTCGACAGATCCATGTTTGCAAATGCCATTTTGATTGCCGGGATCGGACGCTCTTAAAGAAGGGCCATCCGACCCCGGCATCAGATAAACCAGAACAGGGAGACAGGATAAATTGGCGACCGACAAGAAGCAACCCATTGTGCAGTTCAAAGGCATTTTAAAACGGTTCGGCAACGTTGTCGCCGTTGAGAAAATGGATTTTGACATCGAAGAAGGGAGCTTGGTGACGCTGCTTGGCCCTTCCGGATGCGGCAAAACCACCTTGCTGCGCATGGTGGCCGGCCTGGAGGAGCCCACTGAAGGCGATATTTTCATTAAGGGGATCCGGATCAACGACACACCGATCCACAAACGAAACCTGGGAATGATATTTCAGAACTACGCCCTGTTCCCTCACAAAACCATCTTTGACAACGTGGCCTTCGGCTTGAAGTACAGGGATGTGCCCAAAGAGGAGGTCAACAAAAAGGTGACACGGGCACTGGAGATGGTTCGTCTGCCCGGGGTGGAGAACCGTATGCCGAGCCAGCTTTCCGGCGGCCAGCAGCAGCGCATCGCCATGGCCCGCGCCATCGTAATCGAGCCGGATGTGCTGCTGATGGACGAACCGCTCTCTGCGCTGGATGAGAACCTGAGGGAGGAAATGCGGCGGGAGGTCGATAACCTCCAGCAAATGCTTGGCGTAACCACCATCTTTGTCACCCATGACCAGCGTGAAGCATTGAGCATGTCGGACAAGATCCTCGTCATGAAAGACGGCCAGAAGCAGCAGGAGGGACATCCCGAAGCTGTTTACAATGAACCGGTCAATCATTTTGTGGCCGATTTTCTGGGCCACTCCAATTTCATTTTGGGAGAAGTCGTCGATGTCGACGACCATCACGTAAATGTCAAAATTGAGACCGGCGATATTCTCTTTGCTGAAAATAAAGGCGGATTCTCGAAAAGTGACCCGGTTGAAATGATCGTCCGCGCCCAGCGGTTCGATGCCTTTCCCAAGGATGAATTCAAACCGGTGGAGGGGATGAACCACTTTGAGGGCCGCATCAAAGACCGCAGTTACATGGGCGGGGAGGTCAGCTATTTCATTGAACTGAGTGCCGAACGTGAAATTCATGTCATCAGTATGATGAGAACACGGATCTACGACATCGGCGAGGAGGTCAGCGTGCAGGTGTCGCCACACCACTGCCATTTAATTCCAATGGAATGAGCCGGCAGACCGTTTTGCTGCAAACTTTTCGATCTGAAACCTGAAAGCAGACACTGCCGTTTCAGGTTTTATTTTTTTCCGTGGTTGTTGGCCGGCCTGAATGTGAATTCGCTTCCTAAGGCACCAAAGGGAAAAAAAGGGGCGCGTATGCTGGAACTGGATCGAATCAAAAACGAATTGCTTGAGCGCTATCCGGATCGGATCATCACCATTGATTCGCACATCGCCGGGGAACCGGCCCGTCTGATTGTGGGCGGGGTGGGTTCCGTGCCGGGTGAGACCCTGCAGGAAAAACGGGCTTTTTTCATGGAACGCTATGATCACATCCGCCTGCTGCTGACGCGCGAGCCCCGCGGTCATCGCGACATGTTTGCGGCATGTGTTACCGAACCCGTATCGGCCGGCGCCCGGTTTGGTATGATTTATATGGATGCGCGCCGCTATCCTTATCTTTGCGGTCATGCGACCATGGGCGCGGTCATGACCCTGATCGAGGCGGGTGTAATCGATGCAGACGGTGACACGCAACAGGTTATTGTTGACACGCCTTCCGGTCCCATGCAAACGACGGCCTACCTGCAGAACGGCAAGGTCGATTCGGTAGCGATCCAGATGGTGCCCTCGTTTGTATACAGCGACAATGAAACCCTATCGATACCGGAGTTGGGTCGGCTGCAGGTTGCCACGGTCTGTGTGGGTGGATTCTTCGTCATGGTTTCATCGGATCAGATCGGCCTTGATTTCACCCCCTCAAATAGGCGACGTTTCATCGAATTGGGTATGAAGCTCATTCAAGCAGCCAATCAACAATTAACCGTGCATCATCCCACGCGGCCTGAAGTCAACACCGTAGATGTAACCGAGTTTTATGATCCATCATCGGACGCTCAGGGCAAAGGAAAGAGCATTGTTATTTATGGCGAAGAACATATGGACCGCTCTCCTTGCGGCACCGGCACGGCGGCCAAAATGACCCTGCTTTATCACCGCGGCCAACTCGGGCTCAATGAAACCTTCATTAACACGAGTCCGCTCGAGACGACCTTCCAGGGACGGCTCGTGGAAGAAATCCGGCTGGGAGATAAAAAGGCGGTCGTTGCAGAAGTCCGTGGAAACGCCCAGATTACCGGCATACACGAATTCATCATGGATGCGCGAGATCCATTTCAGAAAGGATATTTGCTATGACCCGGAGCCCCTCTGCACCAGATCTGATTTTATTGAATGGCCATATCCGAACAATGGACGCTCAAAGACCCCGGGCCCAGGCCCTGGCTGTCAAAGCCGGCCGGATTATGGCTGTCGGTGATAATGAGGAGATTAGCGCCCTGGCGGATTCAAAATCAGAGCGGGTCAACCTCGATGGTCGCCTGGCAATTCCGGGTATGATGGATTCCCATTTTCATTTCTATGACTGGGCCATGGGGCGACAGCAGCTCGATCTGGCGCGTGTCAAATCTTTAGATGAATTACTCAACCAGGTTGCACAGACTGCTGGAAAGTTACCACGGGAGAATTGGATTTTAGGTCAGGGCTGGAATGAGTCCGATTGGCCCGAACATACCATGCCCCGTCGGGATGATCTCGATGTGATGGCCCCCGCCCATCCGGTCGCCCTCTGGCGCTGTGATCTGCATCTGGTTTCGGTTAACTCACGTGCCCTGGAGCTGGCCGGCATCGATGAAACAACCCCGGACCCACCCGACGGTGTGATTGAAAAGGATTCAGCCGGGCGTCCCACCGGCATTCTGCGGGAACTGGCTCCCAATCTGGTCAAAGCGGTTATCCCGGCGCCAAGCGCGGATGAGCTTGTGGCTGCGATGCGAGACGGCATTGCCCACTTGCACACTTTAGGCCTGACCGGCCTTCACGATGCACGGCTCATGGGCGGTCTGGAGGGTGCCGCGGCGCTAAAGGCCTGGCAGTTATTAAACGAAAAAGGGGAGCTCGATTTACGGTGTTGGGTGAGTCTTGCCGGTGAGCGCATAGAGGAGGCCATCGCCCTGGGACTGCGAAGCGGGCTTGGTGATGAGCGCCTTCGCATTGGCCACCTCAAATACTTTGCGGACGGCGGCATGGGCGCGCGCACCGCCTGGATGCTGGAGCCTTACCTGGATGCCGAATACGGCATGCCACTGGGCTCCATGGCGGAGCTGAGCCGAAACATTGCAGCGGCGGAAAAGGCAGGACTGGCCGTGATGGTGCATGCCATCGGAGATCGGGCCAATCGCGAGGTGATTACCACTCTGGAGGGCCTCGCTAAATTGCGCAAACAGACAAAAGAGCGATCCTTCGTGCCGCCGGCACTGCCTCATCGCATCGAGCACACCCAGATGATCCGGTCTGAAGACATCCAACGACTGGCCAAACTCAAGGTGGCGGCCTGCGTCCAGCCGCACAACATGATTCTGGACATCAACATGATCGACGAATCGGTCGGGCCCCGCGGCCGCTGGACCTATGCCTATAAAGAAATGATCGATGCGGGCATTCCGGTGCTTCTCAGTTCCGATGCGCCGGTCTGTGATCCGAGCCCGCTGGTGGGAATTCATGCCGCCGTTACCCGACAAAGGCGCGATGGCACTCCGGCGGGAGGGTGGTATCCCGAGCAACGGATCAGTGTGGAAGATGCCGTTCGGGGTTACACGACGGTGCCCGCTGCATTTTACGGCCAGTCTCAGGAGATGGGCACCTTGCTGCCCGGAAAAAGGGCCGACATGGCCGTTTTAGACAGGGATATTTTTCAGGTGGACCCGATGGAGATCGCCGACGCCCGGGTGGAAATAACGATTTTTGACGGCCGGATTGTATACCGATCCAATTAATACCTGAATCTTGCATGAAAATTAATGAGAAGTTGAAATATTTTTAAATAAGCAAGAAGGGTGGTCGTCGATTTTAACTCATTAATTTTCGTGCAAGTGCCAGGTCATAATCCGGAAAGGGACTTTTGATATTTCTAGGGACTTTCAGGTCATAAAAAAACCGGTGGGGTTCACCAGGCCGGCAACCGGTATGATCGGTTTACCGTCTGTATCGATTCTGACATGCGGCGCCCAGCTGTAAGTCGGATCCATGCCTCTAAAATAATCCAGCGTATATGGCAACAGTTTTAGCGCCATCCCCCCGTTTTCTTCGGACAGCCTCGATGTGAGACCAAAATCGACTTCACCCAGTTCCGTAAGAATGATATAGCGCGGTATCTCCCGGCCGCTGCCGTCTTTGCGGACACGCGTGGCAATGTCGATGACAGTCGAAATGTCGACGGGATATTTCTGGCTCCAATCCTTTTGCAGGGGCAGACCGGCCACATATAGATGGTGGAATTCGAGGCCGATCTTTCGACAGGTGTGCGCCAGGCGGTGTATTTCTTCCGCATTGTCATTGATGTTTGCCAACAAAGGTGTGTTATTGTAAACGGTAATGCCTTTATTGCCTAAAGCCTTTACTCGGTCATCATGGATCTGCTCAAATTCGCTGGAATGCAGAAATTGCGTCTCGATCTCCAGTCTCAAGGGATTGACTACCGCCAACCGGTTGAGCTCTCCCAGCCGCTCAATGACCGCCCGGGTATAAACCGCGGGTTCATAGTTGAATTTGAGACTCCGCAACCGGACGGCGTTGACATGATGGATTTGCCGCAGATCGCCGATCAGCTTTCCGATGCCATAAAGGTTCTCTATGGTATCTTGCTCGGATGAAATGACGACATCGGTGATTCGGTTGTCATGGCGAATATAATCCAGATCTTTATCGCTGGCCGTCGCATCGATTTCAACTCGAGTTTCGTGGGCTCTGAATACGCTTGCCGATCCAGTCGAGACGATCGAGCATCCAATTCTCTGATCATTTTTTGTCAGGGCCTGCATCGTTTCCAGGGCATCCTGATCGGTCTTATCTGCTTTTGTGGGCGCTGCTTTGCGCGAGCCAATGAATATCGAATCATCCCCGATTTGTGCCATAAAGCGCGCATCCAGCGTGCCTTCCGAGTTGACCCGTACGACATCCTGCTCCTCGACTTTCTGGGCGAAGTCCTTAAAATATTCCGGGGTATAAGGCGTTCTGATCCAGAAAAAGTGATCATCTTGCTTATCTTTTTCAACCGCCCAGCCGCTCGAGTGCCAGTCTATTTTCCCGATGGGTGTGGCCGTACAGATTCTGGGCATGATTCGATCCGACAGGTGGGCCCGCAAATATTGGGCCGCGGCCAACCCTTTTGAGATCGGCGACCAATAAACGCTGTTACCTTGTATCGGACTGCAGGGAATATAAATGTAGTGAAGCTCAGCCCCCGCGCCCCTCAGGAGGCTGAAGAGCCTTGTTAGTTCGGGGCCTTCATCATTGCAGTTGCTCAGAAAAGGCGTCTGGATATATACGCTGATGCCGTTTTTGACAAGCGTCGAAATGATATCCAGGCTGTCCAGGGAGATCTCATCAGGATGGATGAAATGGGTGGCAACCTCTAAGCGCTTTCCCCGCTGTTGCAGTTCAAGGTTCTTCATCTTGAGGGTGTTCAGCCAGAAGCAATTGTCCTTATAGAAGAGATGCGGGTAGTAGGAAATGGAGCGCGTTGCCAGTCGCAGGGTCTGAACGTGCGGTACCTCTTTCAAACCGTCAATGGCAGCCATCATGTTTTTCTTGTTCAAAAACGGGTCCCCCCCCGTGATCACAATTTCCTTGATATTGGGAGATTGCCTTACATAATCGACCGACTCGCGCACATCGGCTTCTGTTGGATTGGTCTGGTTTCTGGAATCTTTATGTTTTCTGAAACAGAAGCGACAGTAAACCGGGCAGCTCATGTTCAGCAAAAAGATAACCCGGTTGCGGTACATCCGCTCCAAAAGCCCCTGATGGAATTGACCGATCCAGGTGTTAACCTGTCCGACCGGATCCAGTTCCTCGACAAACGGCGCGTACTGGTAGGCAACGTTCTTTGACACCCGCATTTGGCGAAGGGTATGCAGGGAGAGCCTGACCGGATAGGTCTCAATGACCTCCTGCAGCGCATCCCGCTCTGATTCGCTAACCTCAATATTGGCCAGTTTTTCATATTGGCTCACATCTCGAATGGAGATAAAGCGGTTGCCCGGTATGATTTTTTCCAAAATCGACAACACGAAAAGGTTGGGCAGGAGAATGCCGTTGACTTCGATCGGAACACCGTTTGCGCTGTTTGCATTGCCCAATTTTTCGGTCATCTCTAAAAAAAAGCCAGGCG
This sequence comes from Desulfobacterales bacterium, assembly GCA_041559695.1. Taxonomy (GTDB): domain Bacteria; phylum Desulfobacterota; class Desulfobacteria; order Desulfobacterales; family JAHEIW01; genus JAHEIW01. Next base: position 7,571 of record JBFFCW010000051.1, on the reverse strand, counting down.
GGTTATTCGCATACCCGGCAGCGCTTAACAATCTATGAAATTTGGTTTTGCCATCGCCTTCACCGATGATGTCATGAAAGACTTTTCCTAACAGATATTCCTCTCCAAAATGTTCGAGGAAATCAGCAGCATCATGGTAGAGCGAAGAAAGGGCGACATCTGTCTGTTCCCGCGAGTTGACAAATTCTACCTTATAGACCGTATCTTCAAGATTCATTTTATTCACCTTGTCGATTTAGAAAACAGTTTGAGCCTTAGGCTTTCTTAACGACCGGCGGCGTGAGAAAAGCGTTACCGGTCGAGACTTCTTTGGCGGCCAGTATACCATGGCCGAATTCATTGTCAAATACATCCGTGATTGGCAAAGTAATCGCCGATGAGAGATTTTTCCTCATCCGCTTGCAAAAGAAAAGAAAAAACACTATCTCTGGATAACATTGAATTTGTTGCTTGTTGGATAATACGCGAAAAGGGTGCAATGTGAGATTCTGTTTTGCGAAGTCCCAAGAAACTCTTGACCAAATATGTTTGAGACTCAATAAAGTCAAGGGAGCGATAAAAAAATGAATCAGCGGCTTGATTTATCTGCAGCTTATCGGACTGCTCCATAGATAGGTTTTATCAATCTTCGTGAAAGGCGTTTTCAAATGACTTCTGATAGATCAAATATTTCAAGACAAATTGCCGCCAAGGCAAAATCCTTGGGCGCATCGTTAGCCGGTACCGCCGATGCCAGGCTTCTCAAACAGTCGCCGTCGCACCTGATCTATCCCAGGATGGCGCACAACCTCGCTGTCGGCTCTCGTGAACTCGCAGAAGGTATCGAGTTGGGACAAGTTGCCTGGCCCGCAAACGCCAAATCGGTGGTTGTGATTGCCGTTGAACATAAGAAAGAAGAGCCGCAGTTGGATTGGTGGGATGGCCTCGAAGGCACACCCGGAAATCGAATTTTAATTCAAATAAACAATGAGCTATCCCATTGGGTGGAAGAAAAATTGGACATTAAGACACACAAACTTCCCTACCATGTTGAAAAAGGCGGCATTTTTTTAAAAGATTCGGCGGTGATGGCGGGATTGGGTTGTATGGGTAAAAACAATTTGCTGGTCACACCGGAATTCGGGCCCAGGATCCGACTGCGGGCGATGGTGCTGGAAGCGGAAGTTGAACCGACCGGTCCGGTTCAGTTTGATCCCTGCGACGGTTGCAAGGAACCGTGCAGACACGCCTGCCCCCAAAAGGCTTACAGCAATATCGTTTTTTCATCGGTCGCAATGGGGATGCTGACCCTTCCCGGCCGCAACGGCTGCTTCAGCCGGGCAACCTGTAACATCCAGTTGGAAAAGAATATTGAAGACGCCGAAATCCTGCCAACCGAAAGCACCGGTGAACCGGGCAACCGCATCCATTATTGCAGACGCTGCGAATTTGCATGCATCGCGGGCCGGCCGGCGAAAGATAAATAAGTTACAAAATGATTGTCAATCGCGCAGAGCATGCCCCCGTGTAGATGGGGGCGGGAGTCCAGTTCAAAGACGCCTGGATTTCCGCCTGCGCGGGAATGACAGATGGATATCATACCCCCGCACTTAAAAATATTTTGGACAATATTTCTGCGACATAACCCTATCCCCGGTTTAATATCTCCACAATGCCGTCTCTGTATTTTCGACTCTCCGCATTAGCGGCGACGACCTCGATCTCTGACGGTGATGCCGCCCCCAGACCCATTTCAACGGCCCGGGCAATTTGTTCCTGCTCAAAAATCTGGGTATTCATAATCTGGGCGTTACTGCCCAGGGATTTCAATATGGCCAGGCCGGCCGCATCGATTGCCACGCGATCGGTGGCCGCCAGAAAAACATTGCCTCTGGCACGCTTGCCGTCCGCCGGCCCGCCATCCACAAAAGCGTCAATTCCGTCCAGAACGACCAGATCGGGTTTAAAGGGCGCGTTGAGTTCGGCGATCAGCTTGCGCTGGTGAGGGGATTGATGGAGTTCGCTCATATAGGAGAAGCCGTGACGGCTCGTCGGGACGACGCCGACATGCAGTTTGAGTGACATCGTAAATACGCCGCCGTACTGGTGGGTCTTCAGACAACAGGTTGAAACCAGGCATTCGGCCTCGAGGATGGGCCGCGCAACCCGGAATCCGTCCTGCCAATGCGATTCTTTCGGCTCGACTTTCACCCAGTCCTTCGGGTCAAGATCGTCGAAGTCGATAATGCTGACATCCCGCGCTTCCATGAGTGGCAGGATGCCCTTCTGCTCCATGACCGATCGGGTGCGCGGATAACTTCGCTCTCCGAGGCTGACCGACTTGGCCCCCATTTGCCAAACCTCATCTACCAGGGCAACCAGGGTATCATTGTGGGTCGACCCGGGAGTCCGATCGGCGGTGTTGAAATTGGGTTTGATCAAAACATCTTTATTTTTCACCGGATTGATACCCAGGGTTTTTATCGATAATGAAACCCCTGATTTACGATCCTCGGTGCCGACGAACGCCACCCGACTTTTGGAACTCGCCATAACCAGATCCTCCTGCAGGCCGAACAAAACCGCACCGCCGACTGCCCCGGAATACTTTAAGAAATCCCTGCGGCTGATAGCAGCGGCCGGTTTGTTTTTCGTGCCATTTTTATGTAAAAACGTTTTCATTTTTAAGAAAACCGATGATCGCTTCTGCCGTTTGATCCGGCCGTTGCATCGGAACGAAATGACCGGTATCTTTAAAACACCGCAAAGCAACTCCCGGAGCTTTCGCTTTGAATCTTTTCGCTGCAGAAGCCAGGAAGGTATCGGACTCAGCGCCGTAAAGGACTAAAGCCGGCTTTCGCAGCCGAGGGATGTAGCGCCATATATCATGCGGGCAGACAGCAAAACACGTTGACTCCCAGGCAGGATCGCAGCATAGCCGGATGGTTTCGTGTCCGCTCTCTTCCGTGCCTTCTCTAACGTAAGCATCCAGAAATCCATCTTGCCAGGTCTGGAACACCGTTTTGGCCCGATACGCTTCCAGTATGCTTTTTTGATCGGGCCAAACGCTTCTGCGTTTGGCCGCCGTGGCCACAATAGGGACAAACCTGGCGAGCCCGGTTAATTTGGCCAGATACCACCACCACATCCACGAAAATGGTAAAATGGTGGGATCGATGAGAATCAGCGCACGAATCAAATCCGGCCTTTTAATCGCTAAAAGCAAACTGACGGTCGCCCCGCGGGAATGCCCCATGGCAATTACGGGTTCTCCTGAATATTCCACAAAGCGCTCTAAATCATCGACAAAAATATTCCAATTTTTTAGTTTTTGAAGAATCGCCGGCGCCCGGGTTCGACCGTGCCCCCTGTCGTCCATACCGAGAATTCGCAGGTGGCGTCTGAGTCTTTCGGCCAGGGGCGTATAGGTCCCGGCACATAATCCGGTCGCATGGGAAAAATGGGCCAACGGCCCGTTCCCGCCCCAGTCGATAAAGTGAAAATCACCGTCGTTTCCTCTAAACATATGATCGGATCGCGCCATAAGCAATAATGATTCGAAAATTATCTGCCACCCAACCCGGAAAAGGAAAAGAAAGGCCATACAGGTTAATCGCACCGCAATTTTCGAAAACGGTCAATGCCGCTGTCAGGCAGGGGATGCATATCAAACCGATTAGGGCTTATTTGCGCTTCCACCGTGCCGGCCTTTTTTCGATCAAGGCCTGAATACCTTCCTGAAAATCCTCCGTCCTGAGCAAAATACTTTGAAGGTTGACTTCCATATCCAGCTGGGTCATCAGGTCAAGGCCTTCGCCGCGGTTTATGATTTTTTTGAACGCGCCGACCGCCAGCGGAGCGCCTTCGGCAATATCCAGGGCCATTTTTTCGGCAGCCGTCAACAGATCTTCCGGCGGGTACTGGTAGCTGACCAGCCCCCAGTCAAGGGCCTGCTGAGCGGTATACTCGTTGGCGGTCATCAGAACTTCCATGGCCCGCGCCGGCCCCAGAATTCTTGAAAGCCGTGTGGTACCGCCCAGATCGGCAAGCAAGCCCATTTTCGCTTCCGGCATCGCCCATATACAATCGGCGCTCATCAGTCGAATATCGCAGGCCAGCGCCAGTTCCACCCCCAGCCCCAGCACCCTGCCGTGCATGGCGCAGAGAATGGGGATCTCAACCGCTTCGAGACGATTTAAATATTGCTGGTACTGGAAAATAAGCGCCCGCAAAGATGCGCCCCCGGCACCGCCATCCCCCAGAAAAGGTCCCACTTCCGCGCCCAGGGAGTTAAAATCCACACCGGCTGAAAAAATTTTGCCCTGCCCCTTGATGATAATCGCTCTGATTTCGGAATCGGCCACCTGACCTTCGGCCTGCTCACAAATTCCCATCAAGATTTCTTTGTTGATGGCATTGCGTTTATCCGGGCGGTTCAGCGTAATGGTATAAATGCTGTCCTTTTTTTCGCCGATCAAATAACCATCAGACATATGCACTTCTCCTTTTGAAAGCACTTATCGATATAAACATCAGCGTCTGCCCGGCGCCTTAGATCAAAATCTCCAGATCCGACAATGGATAGGCGGCACATGAGTGGACATAGCCAAATTGCCGGTCGGATTTTCGAACCGGTACGCCGGCCGGTTGAAACACTTTGCCGGACAGGATTTTCAAGCGGCACATGCTGCATTCCCCCGATCGGCATAAGGACGGCACGACCGTGCCGCATTTTTCCAGAGAAACCAGCAGCGGGTCGCCGGCTTTGGCCTTCAGCGGTTTGCCGTTTTTCACCTGAACGCTGAACAGACGATCGGGATCCACCGCCCGGGGCCAGCCGGGATCCTGCCAGATATCCAGCGGCGCCCCGTACATCTCCTGTCTGATTTTGCGCCTGGCAATTCCCAACCCCTCCAGTTCCGGCAAACAAAAATCATACATTCCCTGGGGGCCGCAGATAAAAAAAGACTTGCCGCTCATATCATCTATTACCGCCCTAATGAGCTCAGCCGTCATCAGGCCGCATTCTCCGGCGTAATCAGCGGAGGGCTCTTCGATGACCGGTATATAAATGATGTTGGCAAAACGCTCGGATATCCGGCCAAGGGCCTCATGGAAAATGATGTCATCGGTGGTTTTATTCCCATAGAAAAGCGTCAGGCTGCGATCCAGACCGCATTCGACGATTTCGCGGATCATGCTCATAAAGGGTGTAATTCCGCTGCCGCCGGCAAAACAAATCATGGCCCTTTGATGGATCAGCGGATTGAAGTAAAAATGGCCGGCCGGCCCGGAGCTGACCAGATCATCTCCGATGACCACATCATCCATTAGGAAATTGGATACCAGGCCGTTTTCAACCCGCCGCACGGTAATGTCGTAACAGTCTGTCGAATGAGGCGGCGATGAAATACTGTAAGGCCGGCTGGTCTGTATGCCTGCGATCTCAAGAAAAAGGCTGATATACTGTCCGGCTTGAAAAGGGGGCAGATCGCCGTCTTTTGAAACCAGCCGAAACGTTTTGGTCGAGGGGGTTTCGGTGACAATATCGGCGACCTGAAGGCTTAAGCGCTCCGGGTGCAAACGGTTGATGACCGGGTCGGGGGAAAATTTTTCTGCCGTGAATTTTTCGCCGGCTTTTCGGCCGGCCGCAATATCTTCGATTATCTTGCTGTAGCCGTCGAATTCCTGCCAGATGCCCTTTTTCATGATTTTTTCCTATCCTGGCCCAGCCGTTTGATAATGGATTTTGCCGCCGATATGCCGGATCGTAATGTGGGCTCAAACCCGCAATCACCCACCCAGCCGCCGGCGAAAAATAGACCGTTAATCGGGGAGTAACGCCCGGGTTGAAAGAAAAGGGAATCTTTGGGAAGTTGCTCATAACCGTAAATGGCGCCCCCGGGATGTCCCAGGTAGCGCATGTGGGTCAGCGGTGTGGCGACTTCGATTTCTTCGATGTGCGTTCTGATTCCCGGAAAAATCTCTTCCACCCGCCTGAGCATGCTCTCGGCACAGCGGTATTTGGTTTCATGGTAGTTTGCGGGGGGGATCTGCAGCCAGGGGTCGGCGTATTTGAGCGTGACGATATTGGCCTGACAGGCACCGGGCGGGGAAAAATCGGGGTCGGCGATATCGTAGCAGCTCATCACCATCAGCTCGTCTTCGATATCAATTTTGTGCATGCGATCCACAATGGCATCAGAGATGTCGGTGCTGGCCATCAGGAAGTTGGTCGATTCCGTGATTCCCAGCTCATCCGGATCGCAGTCAAATCCGATAAACATGCTGAATGCTGAGGTGCTGAGGCGGCGGCCCTTCATTTCAGTCGTTACCGCATCCGGCACGTGTTGCGGTTCGATCAGCTCGGTGTAGGTGGATACCTGGGAGGCATTGGATATAACATGGGCGGAATTTATTTTTTCATCCGCGGCCGTCAGCACCCCTTTTACGGTTCCGTCTTCTACCAGAATCGCTTTTGCGCCGCAGTTGAAGCGCACCGTCCCGCCATACGATAAAAACTTATTCAGAATGGCATTCGAAAGCGCCTGTGAGCCGCCTTTGATGTGAAACGGCTTGAATTCCACGTATTGAAAGAAAATCATGGCCAGGCAAGCAAACGACAGACGGGTGGGCGGCACCCCCAGGTAGCCCCAATAGACCGACAAGACGGCTTTGAGCAGCGGATCGCTGAAAAAGGAATCGAGTATTTGCGACGAAGGCCTGAATGCATTTTCATACAGATGGGGGTACTTTTCACGGGATGCCCCAGGATCACGAAAAATAAAGGCGCCGATAAAATCATTGGCGAAGTTCTCCAGGAGGCCAAAATAACCCTGAATGGCTTCTTTTTCGTTTGGGAACTGGGCCTGCAGGGCGGCAATGGTTTCAATCCGGTCCGGCCTGATGGTCAGCCGAAACCCGTCCGGCGTGGCGACATGGTAAAGATCGGAAATTTCAACAAACTCCAGATCATCTAATACGCCCAGACCATCCAGCGCCGTTCGGAGCAATCCGGGTTTATCCGGGGTCCCCAGACCGCTGAGCTGATGCAACGCAACCTCGAATTCAAAGCGCCCGCGGCAGAAACTGGTGGCCGCGCCGCCGGGAATATTGTGCCTTTCCAGCAGCAGGACATCGAGCCCTTCTTTGGCCAGGGTGGCTGCCGCCGTAAGGCCGCCGTTTCCGGCGCCGATTACAACAACGTCATAGGTTTCCATCAAGTCCTCTTAATTCCGACCTGGCCGGAGTTGTGACGAATGTTTACAGCCCCATGAATTTGGCTGCGATATTTTTCATAATTTCGTTGGTTCCCGCAAATATCGACATCACCCGGACATCCCGCCAGGCCCGGGCAATCTGGCAGGTTTCCAGGGTCCCGAAACTTCCGCAAAAATCAAGCGCGCGGTCGGCAATTCGTTTTACCATATCCGTGGTCCAGTATTTGGCCATGGAGGTTTCAATCACCAGATTCTCACCTTCCATATGTTCCCTTATTAATTTGTCAACGAAAGTCCGCCCCAGTTTTACATCCGTAGACATTTCGATCAGGCCGAATTGGACGGCCTGGGATTTCGATACCGGCCTGCCGG
>JBFFCW010000050.1:0-14563 GCA_041559695.1 Desulfobacterales bacterium | reverse complement strand
ATGTAGATTTCTGTTGACATCGATTTTAACTTTCTATATGGAAACAGAGAAATAGGCGATCGGTTAAGATTAACCAAACCAATAGAACAAGAAGGGGGTAAAGCATTATGACAAAGGCAGAACTGGTAGAAAAAGCGGCCAAAGATGCAAAAATTTCAAAAGTTGCAGCTGCAGCTGCGCTGAACTCATTCATGGAAGGCGTAACCAAAGCGCTGAAGAAAAAGGACGGCAAGGTTACCCTGGTCGGCTTTGGCACATTCCAGAAAGTCCGCCGTAAAGCCCGTAAAGGACGGAATCCGCAAACCGGCGCGCCGATCAAAATTAAGGCCACCAACGTGGTTAAATTCCGCCCCGGCAAAAAACTCAGAGACTCCGTCTAATCAAATCAAAAAACAACGGGCGATTTATGGTTAACATAGATCGCCCGTTCTGTTTCCATAGTCCCAATTGATTTAGAAATCAATTGGGAGTTATTTGTTATTCGTTAATTGTAAGCGACGAATGAAATTGAGGCTTTTCTTTTTCATTCGTAACAACTAATAAAATATAACACCTAATAGGTGATATCAAAGCTTTCAAACTCTCCGGTGTAATCCTGCCAATTCACATCCACCTTATCCACGCGGGCCATACGCGGCCCCTGCCGGCACCAATTTAACGTGGCATCAACATCCTGCTGTCGACCTTCAAAAACAGCTTCGACCGTGCCGTCGCGCTTGTTCCGCACCCATCCTAAAACGCCAAACCCTTCAGCGGCGCGTTGGGTTTCAACCCGAAAAAAAACCCCCTGAACCCGTCCGGATATGACGGCATGGGCCCTTACCTGTTCTTCCATGTTTACCTCACAAATTAAGCGTTTAGCTGGTAAGCTGGTTAGTCGATAAGCTATTAGCTCAACAGCCTAACAGCTTATGGGCTTATAGGCTTATCCGCTTAACAGCTCTCTAAGTTGTGCTTCATCTATAATTTTTATCCCAAGATTTTTAGCCCGGTCGAGCTTTGATCCCGGAGATTCACCGGCGACAACATAATCCGTTTTGCCGCTGACGGATCCGCTGACCCTACCACCGGCGGCCTCAATTAATGCTTTGGCCTGGGACCGCGTAAAATTTTGAAGTGACCCGGTCAATACAAATACTTGATCTTCGAGTTCATTGGTTGTCGTTCGAGCTGTGGTCCCAAGTGTGATACCGCTGTCGAAAAGCTCATCAATGACATGCCGATTTCTTTCCTGTTTAAAATAGTTGACGATACTTTCGGCTACGATCGGCCCGATGCCATCGATGGCTTCCAATTCTTCCCGGGAACATTTCACGATGCCATCAAGATCATCAAAATGGCCGGCCAGCAGGGCGGCCACGTGTTCACCAACATGGCGGATTCCTAAAGCAAACAGAAAACGGGCAAAAGCGATTGATTTGCTTTGTTCTATGGCATTTACCAGGTTCGCTGCCGATTTAGCACCCATACGCTCCAATTCGCTGAGGGTATTTTCATCTAATTTGAAGATATCGGCAAAGGAGGACAGCAGTTTTTTATCGACCAGTTGATCAACGAGCTTCGAACCGAAACCATCGATATCAAAAGCCGCCTTTGAAGCAAAATGTTTGATTCTTTCTTTAACCTGGGCGGAACAGCTCGAATTGATGCAGCGGGTTGCCGCTTCTCCAGCCATTCTGACAACCGCTGAATCACAGACCGGGCATTGTGTGGGCATCTTAAATTGAGTCTCGTTTCCATCCCGCTTGGATGCGATGACTTTTACGATCTCCGGGATGACGTCCCCGGCTCTTTGCACCAGGACCTGATCACCAATGCGGACGTCTTTTTTCTGAATTTCATCTTGATTGTGCAATGTCGCCCGGCTGACCGTAACTCCGCCGACATTCACCGGTTTAAGGTGCGCCACCGGTGTCAATGCGCCGGTCCGTCCCACCTGGACTTCAATTGCTTCTAAAGTCGTGGTTTCCTGTATTGCTTTGAACTTATAGGCAATCGCCCATCTGGGGCTGCGGGACGTGGCCCCCAGCCGCTGCTGCAGGGCAATACGGTCGACTTTAACCACTACCCCATCGATGTCGTAGGCGAGTTGATACCGTTTTTCACCAAGTTCCCGGTAGTAATCCAACACAGACCCGATGGTAATACCGGATCGTATGAGCGGATTTATCCGAAAGCCCCATTTTGTCAAAGATTCAAGAAGTTCGCTGTGCGATTCAAATTCAATGTCTTCAACAATTCCAGCGCCATAGAAAAAAATCTCCAGCGGACGGGCCGCGGTTATTTTTGAATCCAGCTGCCGCAGAGATCCCGCCGCGGCATTACGCGGGTTGGCAAACGGCGGCAGTTGTTGATCGATTCGTTCCTGGTTAAACCTTTTAAAGGCTTCAAGCCCGATAAAGACTTCTCCCCTGACCTCCAGTCTTGGTGGTATGTCGGCCAAACCTTCAGTTTGCATCACCAACGGGACAGTTTGAATCGTTTTGACATTGTCTGTGATCCCTTCTCCGGTCAGGCCATCTCCCCGGGTAGAAGCGGTAACCAGAATGCCGTTTTCATAGATAAGTTCCACCGCAACACCGTCCATCTTGGGTTCAGCCGTGTATAAAATTTCATCCCGCGTATCCAGGTTTCGTCTGATTCTTTTGTCAAATTCCAGGATATCTTCATCGTTAAACCCGTTGTCTAAACTCAACATCGGGATTGTGTGTGCAACGGTTTCGAATTTTTCAAGCGGCGGTGCACCCACCCGCGCCGTCGGGGAGTCGGGACTGGCCAGCTGGGGATGTTCTGCTTCCAGCTGCTTCAGCGCCTGCATCATTCGATCATACTCGGCATCTGAAATTTCCGGATCATCGAGCACATAGTAGCGGTAGTTATGCCGGTGCAGGGCTTTTCTTAAATCATCAACTTGTTGAATGATTTGTGGATCTAAATTTTGTGGCATAGGTCATTTATCACCGTGCAGGCAGTCCTGCGGCCGTTTTTGAATTCATCCATTTTAAATCCGGGACGCCATTTAAAGGAAGCCAACTCATCAGAGACAACCGCCATCGCAGCCATGTCGACACCCCGAAATTTCGCAACCGTAAACAGGGCTGAAATTTCCATCTCAACAGCGATTGCATCCTGGCGTTGAAAGTATTTCACCTTCTGGCGGGTTTCCCTGTAAATCGCATCGGTGGACCAGATGGCCCCATTATGGAAATTGACCTGATTTTGTCTCAAGGCGTCGTTGAGCGTTGTTAGCATTGATTTCGCCGGAAATGATATCCGTGTTTCGCTATTTTTATAATGCCCGGACGTGCCTTCATCAATGATTGCAGATGTCGCGACAACAATATCGCCAATCTTAACTTTCTCGGATATGGAACCGCACCAGCCCAAGAAAAAAATTTTCTGAGCCCCCCAGGCGATCAGCGTTTCCAGCACCATCACCGCATACGGCGCACCCACTACCGGCCCGGTGAGCGAAATTCCCGCTGTGGAAGGGTCAACGGGGTATAGCTGGCTGGTAAACAGTTTTTGATAGGTCCCGCTGTCAAAATCCAGCAATTTGCATAGCTGTAACAGATCAGTTTCGGTCCCTGCGATCACCGCCACCGGGCCCAGCTGTGGTGACCGTTTCCCTTTTTTGGGAAATATAATGGCATCAAGATCGTTCACTTGTTACACCCATCACAGATCTTCTATTGGGTCATTCCAGACTGTCAGTCAGGGGCTTTGCCTCTAAAACCCACCATTCCACCCTTCCAGTATTCCATTCTTCCATGTAGTCGACATAAAACCAGAGCCACCAGCAACTACATGCTCCGGTAAATTATAGGAACAACTGAAAGTTTGAATCATTGCGGTTTGTGAAATGTGGTTAAATCATCTTTAACCTCATCGATAATATCATACAGCCACATCAGGTCCTCGATGGTCAGCCGGCCGGCCTTCACCGGTGCTCTATCGCTGCCGTCTTTTTTTAGCAGAATCCGCGGACCGATTTGAACCTTGGGTTCACCGTCACCATATTGATTGATTGAAACCACCAATCCAGTTTCATTGCATTTCCACTTTTTTAAAACTTTGTCTTTTTCCGCATCATACGCCATAGTTACCATTGACCTCCACTCAATTTAGGTTTTAGCAATTTTTCATTTTCATGGTTACAAATTTAATGGGTCAAAAATCGCTTGTCAATTAGTCTTTTCTATTAAAAAAAACTTGGCAGCTTAAGGCAGCCCATATAGCGCAACCGCACAACTTAATACGCCAGGCACCAAACGGCCCAGAGCCCGGGGCAAAATCGGGTATCATTCGCCTCCGCCCGAAGCGGTTCAGGTGTCAGGTGTCAGGATTACGAACCTAATGATGCGAGAATTATCAGATACCACACGCTGTCATCTGTTTGCTGACACCTGAAACCCGACACCTGACACCTTAATAAAAAAGCCGATCCAGCACCTTTCCACGATGGAACAATTGTGCACCAGCTGCCGCTCGACCGCTTGGACGGGTTATTATGCAGTTTGTTCCTATAATCTGCCAATGACAGCGGGTTCTGCCCAATCAAACCTTTCACCAATTTTGGCGATTGCGTATCGCTGATATACGGTTCAGACGGAAAGTAGCTGTTTCAACAAGGCGACCGTGTCGCTCGCGCTTTCTCCGTATAGATCCGCACCGATACGCTTCGCCCAGCGGGAGGTGACCACCGCGCCGCCCACCATGGTTTTGATGCTTTCACGCAAGCCTGCTTCCTTTAGGGCCTTTTCGATGAGCTTCTGCCCTTCCTGGGTGGTGGTCATCAGGGCCGAGGAGCCGATCACATCCGCCTTCAATTCTCTGGCCTTTTGCACAAACAATTCAGCCGGAACCTCACGCCCCAGATCGTGCACCTCGAAGCCGTTGACCCTCAGCATCGTGGCAAGGATTCCCTTGCCGATGTCATGGATGTCGCCTTCGACGGTACCGACAACAACGGTGGCCAATTTATTCTCCTGTCGTTTTTCCGGCATGGCTGCTTCCAGCACTTTTACCGCCGCCATCATGGCGTCCGAGGCGACGATCAGGCTCGGAAGGAATACCTTGCCGTGCTCGAACCGTTTCCCCATTTCCCGAATACCGATGGAAAATCCGTTATCGATCAAATCCACCGGATCCATACCAGCATCGAGGGCCTGCCGGGCCACATCCACCGCAGTGGTTTCATCGCCGTCCATAACGGTTTGGGCCGCTTTCTGATACCACTCTGCTTTATCGTCCACGCTATCTGACACGGTTGTTTTCTCCTTTATGTCCTTGACGGCGCCGTAAAAGTCCTATCGACGGCATTGTCGTGTTTTTTCAGACGCCCGGCATATTACATGTATGGCCTTGCCCCAAAAAAACACCACGCCGTGTATATGGAACTTTTAACTTCGCCATCCAGGTTACTTTTTACGAGTTCATCAGGCTCTCAGTTTCCCTATAATTTGGTTACGTATGCCACTGGGACTTGAAAAGGTTTACCGAGCGGATATCGATATCGAGAACGCGGGCGGCATTGTGCTTGGCCCGAATTCCTTTGGGGCCGCCGGCAATGGACGTCACGGTGCCCAATTCGAGATCCCGCCGGATGTCTCGCATGATATCCTCATCGGTTAAATCAAGGCGCTCGATTTTTAACTTTTCCGCCACATACGTTTTGGCCTCATCGATCTTTAGCTTTCGTGTCAGTTGCATCCAGGCCACCAGATCTCCGGCGGTGCGGATGCCACCCATGCAAGCGGCCAGTATGTGGGGGATGTGCATCCCCAATGGATCGCCGACGCCAATCTACAACCCGTCGGCTTTACCGATCTGAACCAACGATTTGGAAACCCGCGTAACGGCATCGATGGGGGGTTGTTCCATCATCGGAATGCCGCAGACACCCATGCCCACATTGGCATGAACCGGGATGGCGGCCGCCTTCGTGGTTGCCTTCATGAAAGTGGTGGCTTGGGCCAGGTTCCAGGGCAGGGGCTTGGTCGTGGTGGTGTTAACCGCCATACCGTAAATGCTGGCACCGGCATCGGCGGCAAGTTTGACCTGATCGTGGGGGTAGAGTCCGGCCAGCCTGGCGCCGTCATAATCGACACCGCCATGCATGCCGAGAATGAATTCTCCGGAACTGCCCATCACCACGGGCAGATCCGGCAGATCATCTTTTAGCCGGCGGACGGCCTTCAGGGCGGCCAGGTAATCGGCATCCCCGGCGGAGCCGCAGGTGTCAAAATTGATTCCCTCGAGTCCGACTTCCGCGAGTTTGCGCCCGACGTACACCAGATCGTCTTCAAGCATGGCGGCCGCTTCTTCCTGGGCATCAAGGGCTTCCTGGACTTTTCCCTTGGGGATCAACTCACTGGCGTTGGGGCAGGGACCGTCCGGCTGGAAGTAGCGGCCCATGTTGGGCTGGGCGCCGTACAAAAACGGCGCCGTGGTATGCAGGGAAATATTGTAGTAGTCATTGGCCTCAAAATTGATGATCGGTTTAACCGGCTTGTAGCTGTAGTCGCTGTGGCCCAGCGAGGTGGTGTCCGCCCCGCAGGCCCGTTCGTAGGTGAGCACGGCTTGCATGCGGCTCATGGGGGTTCCCACGCCCCCGCCGTCTTGTCCGGAGTAAAAACTCATGCTGGCCCCATCGTCCGTTACAATCACCTCTTCACCCGGATTGACGCTCACCGCGCGTCCAGGCTCGGCCAGGATCTCAAACAGCTGCTCCTGTTCATCGGATGTCAATTCGGGAATTTCGCCCCACTTTGCGGCTTCCGCTGTACCGGCCCGGATGTTATCCTTGACCTCCGAAATTGCCATTCGGACCCTTTCGCCGTCTCCCATCCTTACAAAAATTTGATTCCCCATGGTTTGCCTCCCTGCGGCCGGTCGATTCACCGGCCTTTTATTCGGTGGTTTCGATCCCCATGTCCGTTTCCGTTTCAACGACAATGGCGCGGATTTTTTCCAGGACATTTTCCGGCAGCGGATCCGGTCGGTGATTTTCCAGTATCCAGCGCACTTTTTCAGTGGCACGATCGTAGGCGCTTTTAGCGCCGTCGGCTTCCCAGTTACTGCGAATTTTACGATCCATCAAATCCGGACGGGACTGGTTCCGCATCCCGTCATAGGTGTGGTCCTGCATGAGGTAGTCTCCGCCGGGTCCGACCGCCTTGGTCACATCCAGCGCGAGGGTATAATCACTCACGTCGATTCCCTGAAGCGTGAATTTGATCATCCGTGCAAATTCGCAATCCAAAACCAACTGCCCGTAGTCGAAAGTAATACCGCTTTCGAGCATCCCCAGACCGTATATCATATTGGCACCTGCCAATGCGGGTATCAGCCCGGTCAGGGTTTTCTCGTGGCCGGTTTGACAGTCGGCGATTTTGCTGTCGCCCTACCCGCCGGCCACATAGCTGGGCAGTGCGTAGTAGCGGGCCAGCCTGGCTACCGCCCCGCTGATGAGCGCGCACTCGGGGGTTCCCACAGCGGCAGCGGCAATTTTCAGGTCCATGGCCGTGGTGGAACTGCCGTAAATCACCGGTGCGCCCCTGCGCGTTGCCTGGGACAGGGTGATGCCGGCCAAAATCTCGGCGTTGTGGTTGACCAGCGTGCCGGCCAGGGTCACGGGTGACGTGCCGCCGGCCATGGCCATGGACAGGATGTTGCATACCACATTGTTGCGGGCCGATTCCATGATGATATCGCAACATTCTCCAATGAGCTTGAACGGGCTGACCGGGCAGGTGGTAAAGGAGACGATGGGGCGCTTTGCCAGTTCCTTGAATCCCCCCACGATGGCCGCGGCCATCTCCAGTATCTTGTTCAGCAGCTTGCCGTTGCCCGGGCCAAATGCACAATGCTTGGTCGTGTTGGTCAAAAAGGCCTCGGCATTGTGGAGCGGCACCGATGCCGGGTCGACTTCGTGGGCGCCCAGGGCCTTTTCACAAAAGTCGACCTCGTCCAGGTAGTCGATCACCCGAGCCGCCCGCACCAGGTCCTCTTTGATCGGTTCTCTGTATTCGCCGGTGTAAGGGTCGTTGATCATGACACCTTCGCTGAAGTTGGTAAAATGAACCCGGGTGCTTTCAAGCACTAAATCATGCCTGGGATCTCGTCCGGCGAGGATCACCTTGGACGGGGCCGATCGAACGGCGTTTTCCACCACATGGGGCGGAATCTTGACGATTTTGGTGTCCGGATCCACATCCGCTCCGGCTCCGGCCATGAGCTCCAGCGCCCGGGTGTCTTCCATCCAGACCCCGGTTTGCGCCAGCAGTTCCAGGGTGCCGAGATGAATCGCTTCCAGTTCGTCGTCCGTGAGGATGTTCAGGCGCAGCCCGCTGCTCAGGTTTCGGCCTGTATCAAGATTTCTATGCATAACAAATTCCTCGGTATAGGGGTTGGGTTAGAGATGGTTTCAATAAAGTTGTCCTGACAGGGACAACCTGTTATCCGAGAGCAAACCGGTTGTCAAGACAAAACGACACGCGATGATCGGCGATCCGAATCCGTGGCAGATGGAGTTATGAATCCTTTCGGATCTGTTCGTATAACGCGAGTTCCGGCTCGGTCAGTTCCTGCTGCAGGGTGTAGGTTTTATGCAGGAAGTAGTGGAAAAAATCGTGCCGCACACTGTCTCGGCCCGTTACCACAAACCACCTGTTTTTCCCCCAGTTGATGATCGACTGGTCCTCCTGCCCGCTGATGAACAGGCCGCCCAGAATTTCATTTTTGTCGACGATCAGGTCGAAACTGCGTCCGCCCAGTTCTTGTTCAATGGTTTCATAATCGGGGTGAACCACCTGGATTAAAAACCTACCGCTTGTCGGCCTCATGGCGACATATTTGATCTGAACCCCCTTGGATTCGGCCGCTTTGAGTGCAGGGTCAAGGAGTCGCCCTTCCTCGGGGTACATCCGCACATAAATCTCGTCTACAGCGTCTGCAATCATCGTCCGGGCTTTATCCATGGCTTCGTCACGCCCCTTGATGGTCCAGATATAGTCGCAGCTGGCCTGGGTCTGGGCGCCGTCGAGCATGGATTGCAGGATCTCCAGATCCTTTTCATGGCTTAGGCGAAGGCGTTTGATGAGTTCCTCGGGTGGCAGGGGGATGTACATGCCTTCGCTCGATTCCGCCACGATCCCTTTCTGCTTCAGCGTCCTCAGAACCTCGTAGGCCCGAGCCCTCGGGATTCCGGACAGGCGGCTGAGTTGCGAACCGTTTAAAGGATTGGTATTGAGCAGCGTCAGGTAGGCGGTGATGGCGTAATCGGACAGTCCGATGTTCAGACTGAAATGTTTCGGCGGCATTTGCTCCTCCCGTTTTTTTCAGATGAAAAATGAGCATATCGCCATGAAAAAGACAAGGATTTTATCCTGAAATCCATGCAATCATGACCTTATTGACGATGGCCCGGCCGGTGCTTGTTCTGATAGTCGATGTCGATGCAAAACGTTGTTTCGTGGACGGTTCCGATCGGGTCGCGTCGTTGTGCTGAAACAGCGCTGATTGCGTGTTCCTCAACCGTGTTCAAGGTTTTATGCTGCGCTTATTCTAGATAAAGTGGATTCTATAATATTGCGGTCCCTCATTGGATGGTATTGTGTGTTTCTCATGACAAAATTATACTTTTTTCACGGTTAAAATTGTTTGGATTGCGTGTCCAACTAAATCTTTGAAAGTGAGCAAATAATTTTGGATTAGAGGGCGGAAGCGCAATCTTTCCAGAATCTGAATCTGGCTGGCGCAAAACAAAGTGGGCGGTTAATCAAGACGTCGTACCGTATGATTAGCGCCCATTTAAACGCTTAAAGCTAAATTTAGATTTTTGCCGGAAGTGCTTTGCCGGCTTGAAATTTTACGACATTTCTACCCTTAATTTTAATCTGTTTGCCGGTCTGTGGATTTCGGCCCTTACGGATTTTAACGAATTAAGAACGTCAAAATATGATTGCTGTTAAGCGGATTTTTACCCAGTCTTATTTTCTCTTTTACGATATTTAGGGCGATAATTTGGAGAAATCCGCGAATTTGCCAAACAGTGTCGCGATGTGTTCGAGCAATGCCATACGGTTGCGACGGACGTTTTGATCTTCCGCCAGCACCATGACGCCATCAAAAAAAGCATCCACCGGGCCGCGCAAGGTGGCGATATCCTGCAGCGCTTTTTCAAAGAGCCCTTTATCCATGGCCTCAGACACCTTTTTTTCAACTTTTTGATAGGCGGCAAAAAGCGCTGATTCGCTTTCATGCTCAAACAGATTTTCTTTCACCTTGCCGGGTCTTTCCGGCCCTTTCTGTTTGCCCGATTTTTTTAAAATATTAACCACTCGCTTAAAAGCCACCGTCAGGGGTTCATAATCCGGCTTGGCCTTAAGTGATTCAAGCGCTTCCAGACGGCTCCATAAATTGGGCACATGATCGATCGAAACAGCAACAACCGCAGCGATAGTATCCTTGGCATATCCCTGATCGGCCAGCAACTGGATGATGCGGTTTTGCAAAAAAGAATAGACCTTTTGCGTAAGCGCTTTTAGTTCATTCAATTCTTTTATTTCAAATTGGCCGAGGCTTTTTTTGATCAATTTTCGGAGTGAAAAGGAAAATCCCTTGTCGTTCATGATTTGAATGATCCCGATCCCCTGGCGCCTGAGCGCATAAGGATCGGAAGCACCGGTGGGCGTCAGTTCGACGCTGAAGCACCCGCAGATGGAATCAATTTTATCGGCGATGCTTAAAACGGAGCCCGTAATGGTCTGCGGCAGCGGACCGCCGGAATATGTGGGCCGGTAGTGCTCCTCGATAGCGGCGGATACGGTGGCACGCTCACCGGCAATGGTGGCATAGACCCTGCCCATAACCCCCTGCAGTTTGGGGAACTCCCCGACCACCTGGCTGACAAGATCCGCTTTGCACAGTTTTGCCGCGCGGGCGACCTGGGTTTTGAGCCCGTTACCCTGTTTTTCCCCGGCCATCCCGACATCCACCGCTTTGGCGATGAATTTACCGATTTGGGCGACGCGCTGAATTTTTTCATACATCGTGCCCAGCCGGGCCTGGAATAAAACCCTTTTCAGTTTTTCCACGCGCTCATCATTTGAGACTTCCAGATCACCCTGGTAGAAAAACTGGGCATCGGCCAGGCGTGCGCGCAGCACGCGCTCGTGGCCCTTGGCCACCAGTTTCATGTCCCTGGCCTTGGTATTATTGACCGCGACAAAATAAGGTAAAAGCCTGCGGGATTTATTAACAACCGCAAAATATTTCTGATGTTCCCGCATTGCCGTGATCAGCACTTCGTCGGGCAGTTCGAGAAATTCCTTGTCGAATTCACCCGCTATGGCTACCGGATACTCAACCAGGTTGTTGACAATGTCCACCAGTTCCTCATCGGGCAGAATGCTGCCGCCGACTTTCTTTGCCGCTGCGGCGATCTCGCGTTCGACCGCTTTGCGGCGTTCAGCGAGATCAACGACCACCTGAGCCGCTTTGAGGCGATTCAGATAATCACCGGCGCAATCAATTTTTATTTTACCGGGCTGCATAAAATAATGCCCGTGCGAGGTGCGCCCGGCGCTGACGTTTCCCAGCTTAAATTGAATCACTCTGGAACCCAGCAGCGCCAGGCAGGAATGAATCGGCCTGGCAAAAGCAATGTCCAGATCCGCCCAGCGCATGGTTTTCGGAAACGGGATCGCCAATATCGCTTTTGGCAGGATCTCTTTAAGCAAAGTATGCGTTGCCTGGCCCCGCTCCTGCTTTACCGCGCACAAATAAGCGCCTTTCCGGGTCTCTTTAACGCTCAGCTTCTCAATTTTAACACCCGCTTTCTCGGCAAACTTTTTGGCGGCCATGGTCGGTTTGCCGGATTCATCAAACCCGACCTTAACCGGGGGGCCGGTCAATTCAGTCTTTAGCGGCAGCTGTTTGGCGGCTATTTTTTCAATTCGAACGGCAAGCCGCCGGGGAGATCCGAATATTTCAGCGGAACCGTGCTCAATCCGGGCTTCAGTCATCTTTTTTTGCAACGCTGCAGCCAGCGCCCTGAGTGCAGGATCAATGTAACCTGCCGGAATTTCTTCAGTGCCAATTTCAAGCAATAACGTATCCATTTTCGCCTCTACTTGAGATTTCAGGTGCCAGGTTTCAGGTGTCAGATTTTCCGCCGCAGGCGGAGCGGATGACAGGGAGAAGAAAAAAAAGGAATAAAATCTAGCGATGAATCAAACTAACTGTCGTCTGTCCTCTGTTTTCTGTTATCAGTTGACTGATTACTGACACCTGAAACCCGAAACCATTTATTTTATTTGTTGAGCAGCGGATATCCCATGCCTTCGCGCTGTTTCAAATACCCTTCTGCACTCGCCCGTGCCAGGTTTCTTATCCGGCCGATATAGCCGGTCCTTTCGGTCACACTGATGGCTCCCCGGGCATCCAGCAGATTAAAGGTATGGGAACATTTCAGGCAGTACTCGTAAGCCGGCAGAACAAGCCCGTCTTCAGCCTGACGTTTGGACTCCGCCTCGTACTTATTGAACAAATCAAATAAAACGGGTACATCGGCTTTTTCAAAATTGTAGGTCGACTGCTCGACTTCTTGCTGATGATGGACATCACCATATTTGACCGCATTGTTCCATTGCAGATCATAAACGTTGTCCACACCTTGAAGATACATCGCAATTCTTTCCAGGCCGTATGTCAGTTCGACGGGAATGGGATGCAATTCAATGCTGCCGGCCATCTGGAAATAGGTAAACTGGGTAATTTCCATTCCATCCAGCCAGACTTCCCAGCCCAGACCGGAAGCCCCCAGGGTGGGCGATTCCCAATCATCTTCCACAAAACGGATATCATGATCGAGGGGATCGATGCCCAACACCTTCATACTCTGAAGGTATTGTCTTTGAACATCAAAAGGCGACGGTTTCAAAATGACCTGATACTGGTAATAATGCTGCAGGCGGTTGGGATTATCGCCGTAACGGCCGTCGGTCGGCCGCCGGGAAGGTTGGACATAAGCAACATTCCAGGGCTCCGGACCCAGCGCCTTTAAAAGCGTGGCCGGGTGAAATGTCCCCGCGCCGACTTCCATATCATAAGGCTGTACCATTACACAGCCCTTGCGGGCCCAAAATTTGTTCAATTCTAAAATTACATCCTGAAAGTACATTGCGCAGACCTTTTCTCTGTGATTTGTGTTTGGTGTTTGGTATTTAGTGTTGAGTTCTGGGTTTGGGCCCCCGCAAAACACGAAACACCAAACACCAAATACTAAACGCTAACATTTTATTGAACCACCAAGCCCTGGGAATCGATTTTCATATCCAGCAGACCGCCCTCTTTTTCAGATGAAAGTATCTCTTCCCATATGGGTCTCAGGCTGTCAATATGTTTAGCATCACCCAGGGCCCAGATACATCCGCCACCCCCTGCACCGGTAAACCGGGCACCGCAATTATTAGCCACAGCCGTTTTTATCAACTGAACACCGATCTCGTCGAGCACCTCCGGGGTCATTTTTCGTCGAATGGCGGTTTCCCGGTTCATCAATTCGGCCGCCTTCATATAATTTCGGTCGGCCAGGTGACTGGCGAACTGCCGGGTACAGCCAACGATTTCAGCCCAGGAATCCCGAAATTTTCCGGTAAGAAATTGGTGGACCCAACGGCTGTTGATATCTTTTGACTCGTGCGGCTTTCCGCAATATGCCAGCAGCAGGTGTTTTTCAAGATCGTTATGCGATCTTTTCGGCAGGACCATTTTTTTTCTAAATTGAGGATATTCAGTGCTGACCGGCCATATCCAGGCGTTGGCACCGCCATATATGGCTGCCAGCTGATCCTGCATACCACAGGGAACGCCGGCGACACTTTCCTCCAACCCGTGTGCCAGGGAGGCAATGCCGGGCCGGGTCAGCAGTTTGGCTGAAGATGCCTGCTGCCATAACTTCGATAAGGCTGCAATCAGCGCAACAGCAGCTGCCGATGATCCGCCCAGAGCACTGCGCGGTGGTGATTGGGATTCAATTTGGATATGAACATTTTCCGCATTAAAATATACCGCAACCGCAAGCATCAAACCCAGCGGATGTATAAAGGGGGCCCGGTCAATGGAAAATTCGACACTTTTAAATCCTCTGGAAGAAATTTTTATGCGCTTATTGTGATGGGGCAAAAGACGAATCCGGGTTCTGAGCCCCACAGCGATGTTAAACGTGCAGGGGGATAGATGGCGCAGCGTGTAATAAAACGTGCGAATGTCCAGCGTGCCTCCCATATCGATTCTGCAGGGCGCCGATGCTTCAATCGGTGATTTTTCAAGAATGCGTTGGAATTTATTCGCCATATGAAAATTAATTTATCACGAAAGCACGAAAAATTAAAAACACGAAAAAAGAAATATAAAATAAAATTTCGTGCTTTCTGAATTTCGTGTTTTCGTGGTTAGTTTTTATATTTTTCTCTGTAAAACTTCAAGATTCAAAATACCTAAATTCCTAAATCCCTGAATCCCTCAATTTATGATTTTCGAATTTGTTTCAAAAACT
>JBFFCW010000049.1:0-14575 GCA_041559695.1 Desulfobacterales bacterium | reverse complement strand
TGTGCTTCTTTCACATAAAACTCTGTGGGAGCGGCATCTTGCCGCGATTAATCTGCAACCGGCTCTAAAGAAGTTCGATGAACGCTTCCAATCTGGTCCTTAATTGTTCTTCTGAAGTCTGCTGATCTTCTATCTCCAGTAACATACTGGGAATTCCGGCTCGATCCAATAATTCTTTTATATACGGAAAATCAAAGGCATGGGGATCACAAAATTTCAGAATAACAAAGATGACCCCCTGGGCTCGCGTATTTTCGACCATCTTTAAAAGGCTGTCACCCCGATTGAAACAATCGCGGTGTTTGGCCGGACAAATGATACGATTAAAATAGCGCTGCCCGATGGAATTCAATAGATTCCCTTCCGGATCTACCGTTCCCTCAAAATAGCGTGATCCAGTGCAGAAATCATCCCACACCACGGTTCCTCCGGCGTCTTCTATTGGCTGATAAATCTCCGGCATGCTGCAGATACCGCCGGTCAGCACCAGTCGTTTCTCCGAGGTATCGCTTTCAGGGTTTTGGGTTTGTAGCCGGTCAACGACCGCTGACAGCCTTTCGGCTAACGCATTACGGTCCATCACCATCGAAGCCTTGACAATCGCGTGAAGGTCACGGCTGCTTATTGTTCCGCAATGATCTCTTCTGATTTCATAGATGCGCTGTAAAGCGGTTCGAATTTGATTAAAGGTTTGAACGGCTTTCGACAATTTCTGCGGCGTAATTTCAACCCCGAGCCCGGCCTCGAGATCGCAGTGAAATTTTTTGATGACTGCCTGCATGTAATCTTCAGCGCTTTTGGTATTTAATTTGACCGGCAGCACCAGATCCAGATGCAAGCTCAAACCGGCATTTAATCGCCAGATGTCGGATAATCTTTGGATGGAATCGCAGGTATGCGGAAAAACCGTACCGTCTAAAAAATCCAGTTTGCCGGTGAGGGCATCATCCAGGGCGCCGCGAACGAGGCTGCAGCTGTAAGCCTGCAGATGGCCGTCGGCTCTGGAAATCGAACCACCGGCGCCCAGTATCCGATACGGAAGCGCTCCGGCAGCCCATATAATTTCTTCCGGTGCATAAGAGCAAAAATACCCGACAACGCTGCACTGGGTCTCTGTTTTCCAATGTTTGGCGTAACCGATCGGATCGTTGGCGATATCATGAAATTGTTTCAATACTCGCATATCCGGAGGCCTTCCTGGATAAAGTCTTCAGAGTCAAAATAATTATCACGCGAGAATTTGTTACGGCAATGGTGATCTCTTTTCATTATTTTTGCTTGACTCTGATACAATGTAGCTTTAATGTAGCTTTATTAAATATTGGTTCAGATTGCAATCTTTTAATTAAAAACGTAATTTCAATTAGTTATATAGTGGTTGTCAAGGAATCCGGTATTCAAACGTTTTTCTGCGTGCGTACACCCGCTTATGCCGCACTCGGGTAATTCTGAATCGTATTATGAAAAGGGGCATAACCGGCGCTTTAATAAATCGAAAATAGGTCTCAGAATTAAAACCAAAGCGAAGAGGCATTTCACCGTGGCGAATGCAAAAAATCAAGATAAGAAACCGGTAGAGGCTAAGAATGATTCCGCCGCTGAATCACCGAATAGCAGGGTTAAATTTGAAATATACGGTGAGGAAATGATCGAAAAACGGGTCAAATCCAGTGGCAACAGCGGCAGGGTTTATCTGCCGCCCAACTGGGTCGGCCACAAGGTGAAAATCATCAGAACCGATTAACCGCTCCATCGATAAGGAATTTACCTGTGGATAATTTTCAAATAAGACGCCTAAGCGTTGAAGATGCAGAAGAAATCACCCGGATTTACGCTGAGATTACGCGGCGGCCGGTTGAACCGGATTTCAAAAAAGTTGTCGAAGAACATGCTCAAAGCGGGGATGAGGCCTGCTTTGTTGCCGAACATCAGGGCAAGGTTGTCGGGTTTATGATCAGCTACATTCTGACCGCGGGATTTGGTGAAACCAAAAGTGCCTGGATTGCCACGTTGGGGGTCGACCCCAATTTCATGGGCCAGGGAATCGGCGCCGGCATGGCTCAAAAAATATTTGAAATTTACAAGGCCAGCGGCATTGAAACCGTCTACACGTCGGTCCGCTGGGATTCAACCGATATGCTTTCCTTTTTCAAAACCCTCGGATTCGACCGCAGCAAGTTTATCAACCTGCGAAAGGTGATTGATTAGAACACCCCCGCCTTGCCTCTAATCGGATCTAAGGTCTTTTCAAATAACCGGCCAAACTGGGGCAAGCCATCATTCACACCGGCCAGACGCAAACAGTGCCAGCCAAGGACCAGATTGCTTGAAAGAACCGGTTTGCCCAGTTCTTCTTCAGCCGCTTTGATGATTCCAAGGGCCCGCAAACTCGTACAGGAAATGAACACCGTGTCAACAAGATCCGGCTCACCCAACTTTAGCACAACTTCCTTGATTGAATCCGGTGTTATGCGGCCGACGTTTTCATCTTCAGGTTCATTCCATGATCCCATAACGGGAACCTTGAAGCCGCCATCCTGAATATAATTGCGCAGACGGCGATTAATATCATCCATATAGGGCGTGATCAGCGCAATGCAGCTGGACGATAAGGCTTGAAATGCAGCAATTGCGGCCTGCAACGGTGCTGTACAGGCAACTTCCGGGCGCACTTCATGAATTCGTGCGTGCACATTTTCGATGCCGATGAGCATAGCGCCTGAGGTACAGCCGTAGGCAATCACATCCAGTGGCAGCCCGGTCAGGATCAGTCGGGTTGCCTCAGGGATTTTGCTCTCCATCGCCTTGAGTGTCTGCGGGTTAATGGTCGGTGCGCAGTAAAGGCGATTCCCATATAATGATACACCGGGAAGATCCAGCAGCTGCCGAATTTCATATTCGATGGTCTGATCACCCGATAGCACGATCAGCCCTATACGGGCTCTTTGCCCCGAGCCGCCATCCATTTGATAGGGAATGTTTTGCTCATCAATCACAAGATCTTTCCCTGATTGCGCGTTGGTTTTAACCGCTTGCATGGTTGCCTCCTTTATTTACGTTGCCAATGGGGTACTCGATCTTAAATTTCCTTTTTTAAATTCCCGTATTACAGCTCGATCAAATCTCTTGACGTCTTTGAAAGAATCTCTGCTCCCGTCTCGGTGACGAGAACATCGTCGATGATTCTGACCCCGACCCGTTCTTCGCTTATATATACCGGTGGTTCGATGGACACAACCATTCCGGGCTCGAGAATATACTTGCTGTCCCCGAACAGGTGATTGCTCTCACCCCATGAGGGCGGATAACCCGGTCCAATTCCATAGCCGGTTGTATGCAGGCGATAAGCGTCCAAACCCGCATCTGCGATAACCTTCTTGGCGACTTCGTGGGGCTTTACCATAGGGACCCCCGGTTTCATCTCCGCTATACAAAGATCGCAAGCCTCGCGAACCACTTTATAGACCTCTTTAACACGCGGCCGGGCCTTTCCCAGGCACAGTTGTCTGCCGATGGTGCAGTGGTAGCGTTTGTAGCATCCGGAATATTCAATGTTGATGTCGTCTCCCGGTTTCAGTTTGCGTTCTGTCGGAAACCCGTGCGGATAAACAATTCGCTCACCGGACACAAAATTCATCGGGCTGGCCGATGCGTCACTGCCCAAAGCCATGAGGGTTCGATGCATTTCTGCGGCGACTTCAAGTTCGGTTTTTCCCTCGGCTAAGGTGTCGAGCCCGGTTTGAAAGGCAGCATCTGCGATATCTGAAGCCTTGCGAATATAGGCTATCTCTGCCGCTGATTTGGCCAGCTTCAAATCTTCAATCAGAAAAGGCACTTCTTTGACAGCGCAATCTTTGAGAAGGTCCTTGAGCTTTATATAATCATGGGGGCCCAGGTAGTAATAGGGAACCTCGAGGCCGATCCGGTGTTTAAAATAGCCCTTTTCTTCCATAATGGTTTTGACCACATCGATGGGATCCTCGGGTTCGCGTCCACCCCAACCGCGAATATCTTCCGCCAGGCTTTGCTCGGTGTACTCCAACACCTCAGCCAGGCGCATCGTCACGGTGAGCGGGCCCGGCTCGCGCGTAAAAAAGAGGCATTGAAATTCCTGGAAGCTTTTAGCACGGGTTCCAATCAACCAGTGTATGCTCTGGGGGGCAATAGCAAGAATGAGATCCAGACCTTCCTTATCCATGGCCTCCCTGACTCGATTCTGCCGCGTTTCAAATTCCTTCATTTCAAATTCATGCTTTGACATGGTGATCCTCCCAATCCAAAGGGTTTAAACCGGCATCCATTCTTAAAATTTCCGTTCTGTCTATTTTGTCGATTGTTACTACTTTATTACCATTAAAAAATCAAATTGGAGATGGGGCAAAACCTGCCAGCCGAATTGGGGTGGGTTCAAAAATCGGTATTCGATATTGGGTATTAGGTATTGAGTAATCGGTAGTCGGTACCAGGCGGTTTGAGCTCAGAACTGATTTTTAGGACGAAACCCGATACCGAATACCGATTCTAAAACAGCTCATCCCCTCCCCCGCCCGGCATCTCACCGTGCTCCTGCAGATATTTCTGGATCAGCTCATTTTCCCGTTGCGAAAACATCTTGTGCTCCTCGTATTCAAACAGGGCTGCGCTTTGTTTGTCTTCCATTGCCATCAAAAGCGCCTGCCGTAAATTCGCCGTGCCTTTGATGGTCATCACATGGTGCGCTTCATCTAAAAGCTTAAAAACACCTTCGGATTCCGGCACCGGGTTTATATGCGCCGCATCAAAGGGCAGCCAGGGCCGAGGCGGAGCGGGGTTGCATCCCAGATGCAGCCGCAGGTCACACTGCAGGCAGCGCTTGGCCTCTTTTGGCGCCTGTTCATCACGGTAACCCACGGAAACTTCTTGAAAGCCTTTGATGCGGATCGCAGCATCAAGCTCCGGCACATTTTCTCTGGACCAGGACGCAAATCCTTCATCACGTCCCAAATGCGCATCCGGTTTACCGCGCGCAAATAAGACTTCATCAATATCGCCGGAACCTCCTAATGATTTGTCGATAGACGCCGCGGCCTGCCTGCCGGCGGCAATGGCGTGAATGACGGCACCCGGCGCGGTAATATCACCACCGGCATAAATGCCCTTGACATCGGTCTCCAAAGAATTCTCATTGACAACAATCAGGCCGCGGTCGGCCTTTAGCGGGCCGCCATCCCCCAGAAACGAAAGATCGGCGGCCTGGCCGGCAGCTAAAATGACCTGATCCACCAGAATACATTCTTTGGTCTCACTGAATCGGGGACAAAATTCACCCTGCTCGTCAAACACGCAGATACATTCCACCAGATCCAAGGCGGTAACATTACCGTCCTCAGTAATCACGCGATCCGGCCCCCATGACGGCATAATCTCTACGCCTTCGGCCTTGGCCGCTTCGAGCGCCCACGGGCTCGCGGGCATTTCATCCATGCCTTCCAGGCAGGCCATTTTGACAGCGCCGGCACCGCAGCGCAGCGCCGTCATGGCCGCATCCACAGCGGTATTGCCGCCGCCAATAACCACCACGCTATCTTTGAGTTTGACTTCCTCACCTTCGGCCACCCGGCGTAGAAATTCGATCCCTCCCATCACATCCGGCACATTGCACCCATCGAATGGAATGGGCCGGCTGTTCTGGGCGCCGATGCCCAAAAAGACGGCATCATACCCATCGTTGAGCAGCTGATCGAGGGTAAAATCTTTCCCCAACGTCTGGCGGGTTTTTAAATCGATCCCGAGGGCCAGAATTTCCTTAATTTCCTTGTCCAGAATTTCAGCAGGCAAACGATATCCCGGAATCCCGTAACGCATCATACCGCCGGCGGCCTGGCCGGCATCGAAAATCGTGACCCCATGGCCTTTTTTGCGAAGATAAAAAGCGGCGGTCAGTCCGGTCGGCCCAGCACCCACAATGGCAACTTTCTTGCCGCTATCGGCCTCCATCCGGTTTTCCTTTTTCCACCGACCCTTTTCTCCGTCGGCGGCATATCGTTTCAACGCGCAAATGGCGATGGCTTCATTGACCTCACCGCGGCGGCAGGCGTCCTCGCAAGGGTGAACACAAACCCGGCCCAGTACGCCGGGAAACGGTACTTTTTCTCTGATGATGGCATTGGCTTCATCCCGTTTGCCCCGGGCACACATTCTCAGATAGCCGGGAACATCAATATGGGCCGGACAGGCGGCTTTGCACGGAACCAGGTCCGCCTCCCGGGTTGCCGGCGCAACGGATTTATCCACCAGGGCGCCGGTGGGACATACTTCAACGCAGGCCGCACAGAATTTACAGCCGGAATCTTCCAGGGATTCGGCAACGCTGCCCACCTGAACCTGACCGTTTTGATCAAAAACGAAGCCGAGCGCCTCAATGCCCCGCATATCGCGGCAGGCCCTCACGCAACGGGTACAACCAATGCACAGATTATAATCTCTGACAAACAGGGGATGATCTTTGAATACCGCAAAATCGGTGGGCCTCCATCTGGGCGTTGAATCCGGGATGCCGACAAAACAGGCAACATTTTGCAGCTCACAATGCCCGAACTGCGAACAGCAGCGCTCACTTTCCGGCACATTGGCGGAGCACGGGGTCCGGGGGCATCCTTCCTGCTGGGCACAGGTCAGGCAAGCATGGGGATGCCGGACCATGATGGGCAGCAGGTTTTCCTGACGTTTTTGCTGTATGCGCTCATTTTGGGTAATCACCCGCATGCCATCCGTCACTTCGGATGCACACGAGCCCACCAGATCGCTCTGACCCTCCACCTCAACCACACAGATGCCGCAGCCTTTTGCGGGCTGTTCAGGCTGAGCATTTTCAATTTTGCTTTGCCCGTGAAAAACGGCTCGAACCGCTGGGCGGTCTTTAGCGGGCGGCAGATCCGGATGGTAACATAAACTGGGGATATAGATGTCGGCTTTACGGGCGGCCTCGAGAATCGTCGTCCCGGCAGACACAACAACCGGCTGTCCATCAATGGTCAAATTTACGGTCCTCATATTCAAGTCATCTCCGGTTTCATAAGGCGGGCACACGTTATATTGGTTTAATTCGCAAAATTCGTTCGGTTTAAGCCAACCAATTCAACCAATGAAGCAAACAAAACCAATTTAACAAATCCTTGCAAGCTGAACATGGTCACCTGAAACCAATTCAAGCTGATAACCCATAACGGATTACCAACAACAAATTACTTCTTTCTGCCTTTACCTTTCTGGCATAATTTCAACCCGAACAGGGCGGCACCGGCCGCGCCGGCAATCTGGGTATCCCATTCGGTTTGCATGCGCTCGAGTCCAACCATGGGCATCAGGCGATCCATAACACCGCGATTTTTTGCCATTCCGCCGGTAACAGCGAACCCGGCTTTGACGCCCAGGCGTTCGATCAGCTCGTAAATCCGTTCGGCCATGGCCTTGCAATAAGCGGCCAAAACTTCCTCTATGCTCCAGCCTTTGCGCAACAGACCCGTGGCTTCTGATTTGGCGTAAACCACGCAGGTGTTTGAAACGGCCGCAGGCTCTTCGCCTTCGAACCCAAAAGACCGGTCCCCGATATCAATGATCGGCACGCCCAACAGGTCTGAAAATACTTCCATGCCCCGCCCGGTCCCGGCAGCACATTTATCATTCATCAAAAAATTGGTGACCTTGCCCTTTTGATCGCACCGGATGGCCTTAATATCCTGCCCGCCGACATCCAGAACAGTCCGCACTCCATGGCCATATATGAAATTGGCGCCGCGCGCATGGCAGGCGATTTCGGTGACCGATCGATCCGCAAAGGGCACATTGATCCGCCCATAACCGGTGCCGACACAGTAATCCAGGCGTTTTTCAGGTATATCGGTGTCCTCCAGCGCAAATTTAAGCGCCTTGCGGGCACTGTCGGGGCTGTCCGAGCCGGTACGCATATTTCCGTACGCAGAAATTTTTCCATCTGCCATAATAACAGCCTGAGAACTGACAGACCCTACATCAATGCCCACAGTAATAAATTGGGCATCGTTCCAATCAACGTCCGGATTCTTCCAGTTGGACTCGGTCCAGCGCCAGAATTCCTGTTTTTGTTCTTCAGCCATACCGGTATTCCTTCAAGAATGGCGTTATTTGTTATTGGTTATTCGTTATTGAGCGCATCCGGGTTCATAATATCACGGATAACCAATAACTTTTGACGAATACCTATTTTCGAGCGGCTTCTGCCGCTAAAATTGCGGCGCCGACGGCAGCGCTGTATTCGGGCTCATCAGGGATATAAATGGTATTCACTTTCAATTCCCTTTTTATCGCCGATATAAATCCTGGATTGTAACCCACACCGCCGATCATGACAATATCTTCATTTATGCCGATGCGGCGAATGATGGATGCGATTCGGCCGGCCATGGCGTCATGGATCGCCTTGCTGATCTCCGGTTTGTCGGTTTTGGAGTGAATCAGCCCCACAACTTCTGATTCGGCAAAAATGACACACTGGGCATTCATCGGAATTTCTTTGTCCGATTGAAGACACAGGGGACCCATTTCTTCTACGGTCACCTCAAGCGCCCGGGCCATGCCTTCAATAAAAGCGCCGGCGCCGGCAGCACATTTTTCATTGAGCGCAAAATCCACCGGACGGCCCTTTTCATCAATTTTCGCCGCCCGGCCCTCTTCGGCGCCGACATCGATCACGGTGCGGGCATTGGGAAAGAAAAAATTGGCGCCCCTGGCCATGGCCTTGATATCATTGACCGCATCATCAGCCATTGCTACAGCCTTGCTGCCGGAGCCCGTGGCGCAAATTTTCTTAATGGCATCTTGCGAAATACCGGCATCTTTTGCGGCCTGCTCCAGGGATTTCTCACTGGCTTTTTCCTGATCGAAGCCAGTCAGAACCATGCCCTTGCCAATAATCTCCCCGTCTTTCAAGATAACGGCCTTGGTATTTTTTGCACCACAATCGATTCCTGCGGTTATCATTTCTTCAACCTCCGCGAATAGAAGTTTTGTAGTGGTTGTCAAAAAACGTTCCGGTATTCGGACGTTTTTTCCTACAACCGTACACCCGTTTATGCCGCAATTCCGCAATTCAGAATTTTATTATGAAAAGATAAATGCCGAATTTGATCTAAAATGCCTAAAATTTTGAAATGATGACATCATAATATATATTTTTATACATTTTTCAATTTATAGCGCAATTATCGGCGCAACGCTGACAAATAGATTTGAGGCCATCTTAATAGACGGTGTTGAAGACGGAATCGGCGCACGGCTATGATCATGCGTTGAAACAGGAGGGAAGTTGAAAGGCGAAGCTACAGCGTTCGCCCGTACGGAATCAATGGGTGCCTTTCAGCCTTCGGTGAATTGTGATATAATACCTTGTAAAGCCTGAGATTTTGTGGTACAAAAACGGCGTTTTCGCCTCGGGAATTTATTTTAAGAAGGGAAAGAGTGTTTATGTCCGAAAAGCATCCGGAATGTCCGCTTTATAATCCACTCAATTGTAAAGAATATTATAATCCGAAACTTTGCGCTTTTGTCAGAAAAGATAAAGACTGTCTGAAGAAAAAAAAAACAAAAACTAAAGCCAAATCAAGTGCTTAGGAAAAACCAGAATTTTGATTAAGCATGTCCGGCAGTGTCTGAAAGTAGCGCCGGATCGATCCCCATCTTCCTCACCGCCTTCTCCCAGCGATTTTCAACCGTAATCTCAAAAATATTCTCCTCGAACACCGGAACCGTTAACCAGGCATTTTGTTTGATCTCGGCTTCCAGCTGTCCCGGACCCCAACCCGCACACCCGAGTACGATAATATATGAATGCGGTCCTTTGCCCAATGCAATTGACTGGATAATATCGCGTGTATTGCTCAGGGCCAGATTCTGTGTGATCCTTAAAGATGCCTCCCAGTCAAAGGGAGGCCCGTGAAGCACAAAGATTTCTGCTATGTGTACCGGGCCCCCGGTGTGGATCGGAATTTTTTCAGCCTCTGGTGAGTATTCAATTTTTAGCTCTTCAAAAATATCCTTTGCCGTCAGCGCATTTTGGACCCGATTAACCACCAGCCCCATGGCACCTTGTGAGTTATGTTCACACATACACGTCACCGTATGTTGAAAATTGGGATCCACCATCCCGGGCATCGCCATTAAAAACTGTCCTTTTAAAGACCCCTGATAACCCATATCGTCCATCGTTTCCTCCACAACTAATCCCTCTGAACATAAAATAAGCGTTTGTGCAAACCTAATTTGTAAAACAACTATTGTCAAGATTCCTTGGTGAAAGATGATAAAACCCATCTCAAAAATGAGGATCAGGTTCCCCGCTTAAAAGCGGGATTTCACATCTTGATTGAATAAATTAAGGTGTTCAGCAGGCAGGGCGTCCCGCGAATTGAAAACGGAGCGTACACGGCGCACGTGAGTATTTCAATTCGTGCGACAACGCAGCCCTGGGCACTTAAACCCATTTTTGAGATGGATTTTAGCTGGCAGCCACGACATAAGGCTTGTCTGTTTTCCGTGCAAGCAACTCGAATACTTTCCTGCCGCCGAGTTCCTTATCAAGATCGGATGAAATCTTAATTTCACCGACATCGGGACGGGTCCGCGCCGCCTGCAGGGTATTTTCACTGATTAAGATTCCATTGGGGAATGATTTGGTAAGGTTCTGCAGTCTGAAGACCGTATTTACGGGATCGCCGATCACCGTATAGTCCATTTTCTGTTCAAAGCCGATATTTCCAACCACCACCTCACCGGTATGGATGCTGACTCCCATGCGAACGCTGGCGCCGAATTTCCTTTCCAGAAAACGGTTCACCGCATCCAGGGATTGTTTCATCTCAAAGCCGGCAGCGATGGCATTATCAGCGTCCTCGGTGCTCGATACCGGTGCACCGAACAGGGCTAAGAATCCATCTCCTAAATATTTATCCACGATCCCGTGGTGCTTGAATACGATACCGCCCATCACTGAAAAAAAGCTGTTTAGAAGCGAGACCGTTTTTTGAGAGCCGATCTTGCGGGAAAGCTTTGAAAAACCGCGAATGTCGATATTGAGCAAGGTAAGGGTTTTTAATTCTTCAACCACCGGTTTGTCGTTTTCAGAATCATAAATGATTTTATCCAGAACTTCTTTGGGGACAAATTTCTGGAACATATGCCGGATATCGCGTTCCTGTTCGGCCATGGTAACGGTCTCTTTGTAAAGACGCGCATTTTCCAGTGCAATACATACCGAGGTTGCAATAGACTGCAAAAGGTCCTTATCATCGGTATCAAACTCACCGTTGACTTTATTGAGCACTTCGATTACGCCAATGACTTTTCCCTGTGATACCATGGGCACGCAGAGCGCCGATCGGGTTTGAAATCCAGAGTATTCATCAACCATCGGGAAAAAATGGGGAGACTTTTCAATATCGTTGACCAGGATCGATTTGCCCCTGGCAGCAACGTAGCCGGCAATTCCCTGCCCGATCTTGAGGCGGAACTTTTTCATAGATTTAATTTTAATATTGAAGGCGACGGCGATCTCAAGTTCGTCTTCTTCCAGAAAAAGCAGCGAACCGGCTTCAATATTCATCACTTCGCGGATCATGTCCATGGTGTATTTAAGAACTTTGCTGATATCAAATGTGGAAGACGCCAGGGCGCTGCCGACCTGGCGGATGGTATCCAATTCCTGATTTCGCTTGACGACCGCCGCTGACAGCCGATTGCGTTCAATTGCCAGCGAGAGACCATTGGCGATCCAGGTAATGAGTTTGTGTGCATTGTAGAAAATACCCACATCTTTGGCTGCCAGTGCTAAAATGCCGGTAACAATACCATCGCTTTTTAAGGGAGCCAGCAGACAGGACGTGCAGCCGTGGTCCGCAAAAAGTTCACGGTCCAACGAACTGGCAATCGAACAGGTATTTTCCACCAGCAGACTGGTTTCCTGCTTGAATACCTTTTCAATGATTGAGCCCTTGATCGAATAACTGGTTCCTTTCGTAAGGTTTGAAGGCCCGCTGATCAGCAAGTCGAAAATTTTCAGATGCCCGGGCTTGGCATCATCTTCGGTCAGTACAAAGGCAAGATCAAAGGGAACGACGCTTTGAAGTTCATTCAGCACCGCATGTAGTAACTCCGTATCTCTGAAACTGGAAATGAGAATTTTAAATATCTTTTCAATGGACTTGAGGTGCATCTTGTTGCGTTCGTTTTCCTTGATCAAGCGCAGATTTTCGTAGGTAAAAGCGGCATTGCTCAGCAAGGGGGTTAACACCTCAACATCTTCATGGGTATAGACACGATCGTGCCTCGATGAAATCGTCAGGACACCAAAAATATCCTTGCTGGTCTTAATCGGCATACAGACAAAGGATTTCGTCCCGTAATGCGCCAGGCTGGCTCTTCCAAAACGGTTATCATTTTCGATATCCTCAACGACCAGAGGCGATTTGTTAATGACGGCATATTTGGCGATGCTGGTTTCGAAATCAATGCGGTCTCCGGCCTTGACAAACTTCCCAAGACCAACTGTCGCTTTAACCAAGAAAGATTTGGGTTCGGTCTTATTCAGGGTCAGGATTGAGCCCAGATCTGAATTGGTCAGCATCAGGGCGCGCTCCAGCGTTATGTGAAGAATCTCCTCCGGGTCAAAGGTGACGTAGCAAAGCTCTGAAAGATCTTTAAGGATGGATATCTCGGAAGCCTTTTTTTCAAGCGCATGGAACGCGTTGCTAAAACGTTGTTCGATGGCACTGAAGGAATGCACAATGCTTTGAAGTTCGTCGGCACCAGACGAATTCTGGTCATCTGAAAAATCGCTGAGATAATTGGATGACATCTGCTGCGATATATTGGCGATTTTATCAAATAGTTTTTTCAGTATCGTAAAGCCGGCAAAAGAAAAGATCAGGATACCCAGAAAGAATAAAGGGACCCATTTGTCTTTTAGCATGTCGTATTTAATACTAAAGAAAATAAAGCCTATCACTGGAAAGAAAAAGAAAAGGCCAAAAATTAAATTTAACTTCGTATATAAGTTTTTTTTCTTCAAAAAATGATCTCCCCGCCAATTGCCCACACCGATTTGTATCTGATTAATTTTTTTAGAAAAATCAAATTTGCGAACAGCCCTGGTAATTGGCTCTTATTTTATGCGGAAATAAAAAATCTTAATTAAACACGTAACTTATTTTTAACTAAATTGAGCGATTGTCGAGGTTGCCGCAGCTACAAGGAAGATGTCGTCCCGCTATGGTTGCCTGTGCGGAACGACATTTGACACCGTAGATGCGGTGAGATCGGTAATCCCGAAGGGTTTCAGATTTTAAAAATCAAAACCGATAGAATTCCTTGAAAATACAAAATTTTCTCTATTTTTTAAAATCTGAAACGCTCACCTTAATTTATATTATAAAAGTGATTATTCTTCAACCAAAATAGGTCTTCAAACAGGGCAAAGGATTTCCCTGGTTTTCCGCAATGCCCATCGGCTTCAGACCGGATACACTTCAGCTTGACATTACCCGGCGACTTTTTTATAGGGCATGCAATTAGATTGCTTGGAAAATTGAGATTATTTCTATAGAATATATTAACCAATAATTCAAACGATGTAAATTTTTAGGGGTTGTTTTATGCGGGCGGTGGTTCAAAGGGTCAAACAAAGTTCCGTCAAAACGAATGGCGAAATAGTGGGCCGAATCGGCCGGGGCCTTCTGGTCTTGCTCGGTGTGGCCAAAGGCGATCGCGCTGAAGATGCGGATTATTTAGCCAACAAGATCCTTAACCTGAGAATATTTGAAGATGAAGACGGCAAAATGAACCGATCGTTGCGCGAGATCGGCGGTGAATTGCTGGCTGTTTCTCAATTTACCCTGCTAGCCGATTGCCGCAAAGGCAGACGCCCCTCATTTATCGCAGCGGCTGAACCCGGAAAAGCCACCGAACTCTACGAGAAGTTTGTCGAGCGGGTACGCCAAACGGGTGTTGCGGTTCAGACCGGTCGTTTCCGAGCGATGATGGAAGTGGCTCTGATCAATGATGGCCCGGTAACGATCATCATCGAAAGTCCCTAGCAAGGCCATCGTAAATCAAGTGACGACCTTTTCGAATGAACGCCGCTCTGGCCGAAAATCCGTTTTTTTGCTAACCCAGTTGAAAACACCTGTATGCGTTTATGACTTCTGCCGGTAATATCAATCAATTGATCCGCAATCGATTGCATCCCCATCCACGCGACTATTTTAAACTTAAGGCCTTGATGCGGAAACTGTTATTGGGATTGGTGTTGGGTCTCCTGTCTTTTCCGGCCGGCCTGCAGGCCCAGGGGCTCGCTGATCTGAATCGATTTATCGGCAAAAATGATTCAATTCTGGTTGTCGACTCCAAAGGTCAGATTATATTCGCAAAAAATGCCGATAAAAAGCGAATGCCAGCTTCGATTTTAAAAATTTTCACCTCCCTGGTGGCCCTGC
Source organism: Desulfobacterales bacterium (assembly GCA_041559695.1). Taxonomy (GTDB): domain Bacteria; phylum Desulfobacterota; class Desulfobacteria; order Desulfobacterales; family JAHEIW01; genus JAHEIW01. The sequence goes on along the minus strand of JBFFCW010000049.1, from coordinate 74 downwards.
ACTACCTTGGTGACGATTATCGCTTTCCGACCGAATTTTACCTGGATGGCCAATCAAATCTGAAAATTAAAGGG